>NZ_SFBO01000056.1:0-8978 GCF_007095705.1 Microcystis sp. Msp_OC_L_20101000_S702 | reverse complement strand
TCCATTAAGAAATGTTACAAATTACATGGGTACATCAAGAAAAGTTAAGGGGCGTATCCATTGATGGATAAGGGTTTTCGGCTATTATAGTATATATGTATGGGGGAAGTTCAGGAATAATAATCAGTTAAATGGTCTATTTACAGACTTTATGCCATTTAATTCTTATTTTTGACGTTTTTGAACCCTGAAAAATTAATTATGCAAGAGGTTTTTAAACACAAACTACCTATCAGATTGTGGAGAATTGGTATTACAAAAGTAACCAAAGGGAAAGCCAAATTTGATTAGGGAGTTGCTAGAAATTGACTGGGAGATAATTCGGCATTAACTAAAGACTTTAACGGGATTAATTTGACAGCACAAGCTTTTAATTCTGGTTGCAGGGAAATCGGACAAGCGGCCGGATGGGTGAGACTATTGGCCTCAGAATTTTCTGCCCATAGGGCCCCCCAGTGCATCGGCACAAAGACACAATTAGGAGCAATTGCTTTGGTAATTAAAGCCGGAAAACGGGCAGAACCGCGACGAGAACGCACCTCCAACCATTCCCCAGCTTCTATGCCCAATTTTGCCGCATCTTGGGGATGAATTTCCAGAAAAGGTGCGGGGTGCATTTTGACAATTTTCTCGATGCGGCCGGTGCGGGTTTGGGTGTGCCAGTGACCGTACAAACGCCCCACGGTCAACACTAGGGGATAATCATCGTCGGGGGGTTCCGCTAGACCTTTACTGTGGTAGGCGGCGAAAACAGCACGACCATCGGCAGTATTAAATTTACCATCGGTATAAAGGCGTTTTGCGGCTGTTTTTTCGCTTTTATCGTGATCTTTAACTAAATTCCCTAGTAATTCCCCGGAATTAGCGGTTTTAGGGGCGGAAATTTCATCGATGGAATCGGGCCACGGTCGGGGAGTCTCGGCCAGGCGCTCATAATTAATCCCTGTCATATCACAAGGACGTTTATAGGTCAAGCGGGCAAACTCGGAATATACCTCGGCCGAATCCTGAAAATTAAATTGTGCCTGAAACCCCAAACGGCGACCAACTTCGGCAAAAATTTGCCAGTCGGCCCTAGCTTGACCAACGGGAGGACGAAAAGCCTTATTTAAAGTCACCATACGCTCAGAATTGGTCATTGTTCCCGTTTTTTCGCCCCATTGGGCCGCTGGCAGTAATAAATGGGCATAGGCGCTGGTTTCCGTGGGATAGTAGGCATCCTGATGGATAGTAAAAGGTGATTTTAACAGGGCCGCCTTGGTGCGTTCTAGATCAGGCATACTAACGGCCGGATTAGTGGCGGCAATCCAGAGAAGTTTGACATCTCCCGTCTCCAAACCAGTAATCATACTCCAAGCATCGCGACCGGGGACCGGAGAAATCCGACCAGCAGGTAAACCCCAAGCTTGTTCCACTTCGGCCCGGTGTTGGGGATTTTTGACGGAACGATAACCGGGGAGAAGATGGCAGAGGCCGCCGGCTTCCCGTCCTCCCATGGCGTTGGGTTGTCCCGTTAGGGAAAAAGGACCGGCCCCGGGCTTACCGATATTAGCCGTCATTAAGTGTAAATTGACTAAAGTGCGGGCTTTGGCCGTGCCTTCGCTGGATTGATTGATACCCATCGACCAAAGGGAAAGCACTCTTTTCGATTCGGCCCAGTAGCGGGCAGCCTGTTCTAAATCGTCGATGGGGATACCGCATTTACGCGCGACGATTTCGGGGGGATAATGGCGGATAATTTCGGCGTATTTGGGGAAATCTCGGGTACATTTATCGATAAAATAGGTATCGATCGCACCCCAATTCATTAACAGGTGAGCAATACCGTTAAATAGGTCAATATCAGTCCCCGGGTTAATGGCGAGGTGGAGATTAGCGGCCTCGGCGGTTTTTGTCCTGCGGGGATCAACGACGATTAATTTCGCTTCTTTGTTACCTTTGAGATACTTGTGCAGACGGTTAAAGATGATGGGGTGACATTCGGCCGTATTTGTCCCCACCAGAAAGGCACAATCGGTCAATTCTAGGTCATCGTAACAGCAGGGGGGACCGTCGGACCCGAAACTGTCCCGATAAGCGGCCACGGCCGAAGACATACAAAGACGGGAATTAGCATCAAAGTTATTGACTCCCAGACAGCCCTTGACCAGTTTTTGGGCGATGTAGTAATCTTCGGTGTGAAATTGTCCCGAACCGTATAGACAGATACTTTCCTTTTCCCCCTGAGCGATTAGAGTTTGGATACGGTTAACGATGCGATCGAGGGCTTCTTCCCAAGTACAAAGACGGAATTGCTCTTGGAGAGAATCGCGGATCATCGGGGTTTTGAGGCGATTTTTATCGATTGATTCCGCTACGGTGGCCCCTTTAACACAGACCATACCTTGACTGGAGGGGTGGGACTTGTCCCCGAAGACTTTCCATGCTTGTCCGGCCGACGCGGGGGGGGTGACTGTCAAACCACAACCTACTCCACAGTAAGGACATTGGGTTTTTGTAGATTCAGTCATAAGCAGTTGGTCTGATTGGTGGCGCTGTCTTTAGGCATACTAAGATAGTCGTCAGGTTTTCTCGGCAAAATTGTAGTTATTAATACAATTTATTAGAAGCCTTGGCCAAATTGCCATTTTTATGATGCAAATCGCGCATTAAAACTGGCTAGATCAAAAGCATACACTTGTTCTCGTGTTGAAAAAGAATCGGCATAGGATAATAGTAGTCTCTAGGGTGCGGAAAAAGTTTTCAGCCAGTCATGACCTACGAACCTCTACATCATAAGTATCGTCCCCAAACCTTTGCCGATTTGGTGGGACAATCAGCGATCGCCACGACCCTGAGTAATGCCTTAATCAGTGAGCGAATCGCTCCTGCATACCTATTTACCGGACCCAGAGGCACGGGGAAAACCTCCTCGGCGCGAATTTTAGCCAAATCCCTCAACTGTCTGTCTAGTGACCATCCGACTCCGATTCCCTGCGGTAAGTGTTCCGTCTGTCACGCGATCGCCAATGGTTCCGCTTTAGACGTGATCGAAATTGATGCCGCTAGTAATACCGGTGTGGATAACATTCGGGAAATTATCGAGCGATCGCAATTTGCCCCCGTCCAATGTCGTTATAAAGTCTATGTCATCGATGAATGCCTGACTGGGGATAGCCTTGTTTTCACCGAAACGGGATTAATCCCCATTAATCATCCTGAGATTCTCGGAAAACGAGTTCTCAGTTACAACGAGAGCAGCGGAGAGTGGGAATATAAAAAAGTCCTGCGATGGCTAAACCGAGGCGTAAAAGCAACTTTAACCATTCAAACCAGAAATCAGACGATTAATTGCACTGGTAATCATTTGATTAGAACAGAAAAAGCATGGATACAAGCAAAAAATCTCAAAATCGGCGATCAGATACTATCACCTGTGAATGTGGCTGCGGTGCAATACACGCCTAGTATCATAAAATCCCCTCAATGGCTGACAAATTTCGAGGAAGTGATAGGGATTCAAGAAGGTGACACAGAAAGCGTCTATGACCTAGAAGTGGAGGACAATCATAATTTTGTTGCCAATGGGTTATTAGTTCATAACTGCCATATGCTCAGTACGGCGGCCTTTAATGCTTTGCTGAAAACTCTAGAAGAACCGCCAGATCGAGTGATTTTCGTGCTTGCTACCACCGATCCTCAGCGTGTCTTGCCTACCATCATCTCCCGTTGTCAACGCTTTGATTATCGCCGTATTGCTCTCGATGCGATGGTGGCACACCTGCAAAAAATCGCCCAAATAGAAGCGATCGATATTAACCTAGAAGCATTAACCCTTGTGGCTCAGATCGCTAACGGTGGTTTACGCGATGCCGAAAGTCTTCTTGATCAATTAAGTTTACTCGCAGGAACGATTACGGCCGAGCGAGTCTGGGATTTAGTCGGTGCAGTCCCCGAAAGAGACCTTTTAACCCTACTTAAAGTCATTCATAGCAATATTCCCGATCAAGTTATCGAACAATGTCGCCATCTGATGAATCGCGGTAAGGAACCTTTAATCGTCTTGCAAAATCTAGCGGGATTCTATTTAAACCTACTTTTAGCCAAAACCGCCCCTAATCGTCCAGAAATGGTGGCTGTCACTGCTCCCACTTGGCAGGATTTGTGTAAGGAAGCGCGTACTTGGTCTTTAGAGGAAATTCTCCGCGGTCAACAACTGCTTAAAGACAGCGAAACACAACTAAAAAACACCACTCAACCCCGTCTCTGGTTAGAAGTTACTCTATTAGGACTGTTACCGCAAGCACAGGTGATTCCGCTAGTTGCCACGGTAGCGCCTTCCCGTCCCCAAACCAGCGCCGAGAGGCCCCCGGAAGTGATCACAGCGCCGGCGCCGGTTAATGAACCGATAAAACCGCCAGTTATCACCCCGACAACTAGCGTCGCAGTGCCGAAAACTGAGGTTAAAACTGTTGCCAGTGATGACAATCATGAACAAATTTGGCAGCAGGTTTTAGAAGTAATGGAACCCCCCACTACTCGCACTCTCCTACGTCAGCATGGCAGTCTTTTTAATATGGAAGAATCGAGCGCTTATTTAAGTATATCTTCGGAACAATTATTAAAAATGGCCCGGCTACGATTGACTAATATTGAGTCAGCTTTCGAGGCAGTTTTTCAGCGCCGGATTAAAGTTCATTTACAGGTAGGTTCCGCCACTGCTGCCATGGCTGCGGAAGTTTCCCCATCCCCAGCGGCCAGGATACAACCACCACCAGAAACCGCAGCAACTCCACCAATAACTCCCGAAAATAAAGTTATGACTGTGGTGGATATTCCCCCGGTCAAAGAAGCAATTATCGAGAAAAAAGAAGCAAAGATCACTGCATCGGGAACCCCAAAAACTCCTAGCACAGAACTGCCCCAAAAAATCTTAAATTTTGATTCATCTTTAGAGACATTAGATCAAGATGTCGATGTTAGCGAAATTTTGGCGGCCGCTCAAAAGTTAGCGAAATCTTTTGATGGTGAACTGGTCAATATGGGTTATTCACTGCCAGAAAATTCGGCCGCAGAAACTAAAGTTAATAAGTCTCTGGAAAATATGACTATCGTGCGCGGGAGACCTGATGTTAACGAAATTTTAGATAGTTTGGAGGAGGACGAAGACCTTCCTTTTTAAGGCTATCCCAACGGCTTGTGCTAAACTAATAGGATATGCCACGTCTCAGGATTGGCTATTCTTGCTCAAATTCTAGCTACTAGACCTATGACACCCGAAACTAAGGCCAGAATCGATCAATTAATCCAGAATAACAAAGTTCTTGTGTTCATGAAGGGCAATAAATTAATGCCTCAGTGTGGTTTCTCGAATAACGTCATACAAATTCTCAATATTCTGGGGGTTTCCTACGAAACTGTCGATATTCTACAAGATCAGGAGTTAAGACAAGGAGTTAAGGAGTATTCCAATTGGCCGACTATTCCCCAAGTCTATATCAACGGTCAGTTTATTGGTGGTTCCGACATTATGATCGAACTCTATCAAAATGGGGAACTACAACAAATAGTCGAGGTAGCCTTAGCTTCCTAAAAATTTTCTAGGTTAGGTTAGCTATCCTAACCTAGTTTAAATCTACCAAACAGTAATCAGTGATCAGTAATCAGTAATCAGTAATCAGTGAAAAGACGGCAATTTTCTACTTAGGGTTTGCGGCAAAAAGTACGGGCGAAGCATTCGGGCAATAACCTATCGGTGAAACCGTAGATTTTCTATCCGAATGCTTCGCCCCTACAGGACGCGGAGTGATAACTGCACTGATAACAAATCCGTTTTTAATAGTGTGATTAACTCTCAAGTTATGAATTGTTTCTCCCTTATCCCCACACCCCACTCTCCTATACCTTTTAAACAGGATTTAGTATCACTCCCCTTTAAAACTGTCCCTTGAATTCCTCTCTATCTTTTGCTACGAGGACACTTTGTTGGGGGATACCGATGTGAATTCCCTTCTCCTCAAAAGCAATCTTGAGACGACGACGATACTCTCTTTCTATATCCCATTGTCGTAATCTTTTGACGACAATTCTGAGCATAATTTCCATCCCCGTGTGAGAAACCCGACTAACACCAGCAACCTCCACGGGATTGATGATATCTTCTTGCCATTGTGAATCTGCAGCCATATTTTCAGCGATGGCTGCCATTAAAGCGATCGCCACATCTGGCTCGGTGTCATAGGCGACTTCGATGGTAAAATCGACCCGCGCCCAATCTTTACTGAGGTTGTGTGCGATAATAATTTGGTTATGGGCAATAGTGATTAAACGTCCATCGTCGGCCCGCAATTGAGTCGCTCGCAAACTCATATTTTCCACCAAACCGATAAACTCCTGAAACTGGATTATATCACCGACAGTGTACTGATCTTCAAAGACAATCAGAAAACCGTTCATCCAATCTTTTAAAAGATCCTGAAAGGCAAAGGTGAGCAATGCTCCCACTAAACCGGCTCCCGTGAGTAAAAAGGCGAAAGAAAGACCCATCCAAGCTAAAAAAATCAAAATTCCTAGAAAAATAGCGATAAATGTGATAATTTCTCGCCAAACTTCTAATAAAGTTGGAGCGCGCAGAATCCTCCTTTCCAAATTTTCCGAAAAAACCGCTCCTTCCTCTACCCACTCCCGTAGTCTGGAATTAACGTAGAGATTAATCATATTGCTCACTGATGTCAGCAGCAACCAGATGATAAAAATCTGTAAAGGAATACGGATTATTCCGCGTCCTTCTAGCCTAGTTTCGGGAAATACATACAAAATCGCCGCTATTCCGGCAAACCAAAGCAGTATCAGTCCAATAAGAGCCAGTCTTTTCCAGAGAATATTTAGCGTTAGTTGTCGCTGAATATCGGCCTGTTGACGGAATTTAGAGGAATCTTCTAGAGAGGCTAAAATCGGTTCTTGGGAGCGATCTTTTCTGGGGGGGGAATTTATAGGTAAATTTCGATCGGATTGACTTTTAGCCTGTTTTTTGAGGAGATTGAAGCGATTTCTTAAACGTTTCTGCCACCAAATTGATACCCAGCTTAAGAAAATTAGCCCCAAAATAATTATAGTGGCAGTCATTACCTGTTGCCGACGAGGGGCGGGCTGACGTTCTTGCCAAGCTTGGATCAAAGCTGTTTGGATGATTTTAACCCATCTGTCCGCTAAATCGCCAACAGAAGAAGAATCGATCAGGGCATCAACTTCTGTCACTGTCAGAATTACCTGTTGCGGTAAATTCTGGTTATCCTTGGCCACAATCACGGTTAAATTATTGAGAGTCGCCGTACTTACTTGCAGGGTTGTCGGATCGAAACCCCGATTGATAATATTATTTAAGCCCCTTTCAATGCTCCTAGCCCGTCTTTCTACCGGGGAGAGTTCCCGGGACTCAGAAGCGGTAAAATCTTGGGAGGCAATCTGAAATAAGGCAAATCCATCTAGATTCACGGAAGCATATTCTATATCCCCGGCTACAAAAATCCTTGTTCCCGTGGGAGATGCAAATGGAACTAGAAAATTTTGGGCTAGGGATGGCAGGGAATTAAGAACAAATATACTAACCAAGAGGCAACCCGCCAATCCTTGAATGACCAGATTGAAAATTTTTCTCCGTTGCCATCGTCCCATTGCCCAAGTTTCCTTTTTGATTAACAATGATCTTGACTCGCTTTCTCAGCTTATGGCAGTTATCTTAATGGTGAGATCAAAAGTTTTCGTTTTGGGGAGTCGGTCGTGCCTCTCCCTTCTCCCCAGTGATAACTGATAACTGCAATCCCCAACCCCCAACATTAGTTAACTTCTCATGTCCAATATACCCCCACAGTGGCGCGAGGAAATAACCTCTTTACCTCCTTGGTTACGGCGTTCACTCGGCAAATCTAGCGAAATTTCCACGGTTCAGCGCATTATCAAACAAAGGAACATTCATACTATCTGCGAGGAGGGTCGCTGTCCCAATCGCGGCGAATGTTATGCCCAAGGTACGGCGACTTTTTTGTTGATGGGTCCCACCTGTACCCGGTCCTGTGCTTTTTGTCAAGTGGATAAGGGTCATGCACCCATGCCTCTCGATGTGGAGGAACCGCAAAAAGTGGCGGAAGCGGTGCAATTGTTAAATTTAAGTTACGTTGTCTTGACTTCTGTAGCCAGAGATGATATGGAAGACGGCGGAGCCAGTTGGTTCGTGCGGACGATGACAGCCATTCGCGAACTCAATCCCCACACTTTAATTGAGGTGTTAACCCCGGATTTTGCTGGAGGCAAGGGAAGTCAACAGGAACGGGTGGCGACGGTGGTAGGGGCAAAACCTGCCTGTTACAATCACAATATCGAGACGGTGCGCCGTTTGCAAGGACCGGTTAGACGCGGGGCTAAATACGATCGCTCTTTGGCGGTTTTGCGTTATGTTAAGGAAATCGATCGCTCAATTCCGACGAAATCCGGCTTAATGGTCGGTCACGGTGAGACAAAAGAGGAAATTATCGAGACTTTGGCAGATTTACGCGCGATCAACTGCGATCGAGTTACTATTGGTCAATATATGCGTCCTTCTCTGGAACATTTGCTCGTACAGAAATATTGGACTCCCTCAGAATTTAGCGAGTTGGGAGAAATTGCCCAAAAAATGGGGTTTTCTCAGGTTAGATCTGGCCCCCTAGTCCGCAGTTCCTATCATGCGGGAGAGTAAATCAGTTATCAGTTATCAGCAGTCAGGAGATTATTTTTATTGATTCTTCCCACTTCCTAATCCCTAATGGGTGCATCTCATTTTTGTAAATCTACCAAGTTGGGATTTTTACGGGGAAACTCTCGGCTAAAATTGGGCGTTACTTTCGATTTTATCACTCAATCCAAGCCTTTGGGGGGTTCTACCCCCCAAACCCCCCGTTGGGGGCGTGGCGCCGCCCCCAAACCCCCCGCGCATTAGTTTTTCGGTGGGATGCTTACACGCA
>NZ_SFBO01000055.1:0-27142 GCF_007095705.1 Microcystis sp. Msp_OC_L_20101000_S702 | reverse complement strand
CAGATTATTGAGGGTAACGGCTAAATCCCTTTCTAATCCGGGTTGGCGGCGGATGGTGGTGGCTTCGGTGAAGGTGGCGATCGCCCGTTCTAGGTTGGCTACCGGCTCTTTCCCTAGTTGGGCTTGGGTGAGGTAGGCTACGCCCAGATTATTGAGGGTTCCGGCTAAATCCCTTTCTAATCCCGGTTGGCGGTAAGTTGTGGCGGCTTCGGTGTGGTTGGCGATCGCCCGTTCTAGGTTGGCTACCGGCTCTTTCCCTAGTTGGGCTTGGGTGCGGTAGGCTACGCCCAGATTATTGAGGGTTCCGGCTAAATCCCTTTCTAATCCGGGTTGGCGGCGGATGGTGGTGGCTTCGGTGTAGGCATCGATCGCCCGTTCTAGGTTGGCTACCGGCTCTTTCCCCAGTTGGGCTTGGGTGCGGTAGGCTACGCCCAGATTATTGAGGGTAGAGGCTAAATCCCTTTCTAATCCGGGTTGGCGGAAGATGGTGGTGGCTTCGGTATAGGCGGCAGATTATTGAGGGTAACGGCTAAATCCCTTTCTAATCCGGGTTGGCGGCGGATGGTGGTGGCTTCGGTGAAGGTGGCGATCGCCCGTTCTAGGTTGGCTACCGGCTCTTTCCCTAGTTCGGCCTGGGTGCCGTAGGCATTGCCCAGATTAGTGAGGGTTTGGGCTAAATCCCTTTCTAATCCGGGTTGGCGGCGGATGGTGGTGGCTTCGGTGTAGGCAGCGATCGCCCGTTCTAGGTTGGCTACCGGCTCTTGACCCAGTTCGGCTTGGGTGCCGTAGGCATTGCCCAGATTATTGAGGGTTGTGGCTAATTCCCTTTCTAATCCGGGTTGGCGGCGGATGGTGGTGGCTTCGGTGTAGGCAGCGATCGCCCGTTCTAGGTTGGCTACCGGCTCTTTCCCTAGTTCGGCTTGAATGCTGTAGGCTATGCCCAGATTATTGAGGGTTGTGGCTAATTCCCTTTCTAATCCGGGTTGGCGGCTGATGGTGGTGGCTTCGGTATAGGCGGCGATCGCCCGTTCTAGGTTGGCTACCGGCTCTTTCCCTAGTAGGGCCTGGGTGCGGTAGGCATTGCCCAGATTAGTGAGGGTTGTGGCTAAATCCCTTTCTAATCCCGGTTGGCGGCGGATGGTGGTGGCTTCGGTGAAGGCGGCGATTGCCTGTTCTAGGTTGGCTACCGGCTCTTTCCCTAGTTCGGCTTGGGTGACGTAGGCATTGCCCAGATTATTGAGGGTAACGGCTAAATCCCTTTCTAATCCCGGTTGGCGTTTAGTTGCAGCACAAAACTCGTATCCATAGACGGCAATGGCTAGGTTAATGAGTGGATTACCTTTAGTAAACCCAGAAAAAGCATAAGCAAGATCGTAGAGGAGTGCCGCTAGTTGGTAGGTTTCCTCTGGACTGACTTGTTCCTTGGTATCATTTCCCCAAGCACGGAGGAGGTTAACTAAGTTTTCATCTAAGAGATGGAGGTTATTGTCGAGCAGGGGATAAATTACTTGGCGGTTTCCGCGACTTTCTGCGATAGTTTGCAGTAGGGTTTGTAAAAAACTGATGTAGGGGTTTTGGTTGTCTCTGGGCGGTTCTAAAATTTGCTCTAACTGTTGCGCCATATTCAGCAACCATCTCCCTTCATTGCTTTGTCCTTGCTGTTCTAAGAAGTCTGCATACTGCTTCATCACAGCGACTAAGCCTGCATCAACTAATTCCGCGTTAGCCTCTAATAGCGCTGGTTCCTGACCATTTTCGCACTGGAGGAGCGCTTGGATTAGGGCTAAGTAAGCTTCTATTCTTGCTTCGTTCATGATTGTTTTTAGGTTTTAGTAGGGTGCGTTAGCGATAGCGTAACGCACCAAATAAATTAATGATAGATGTGGTGCGTTACGACGGATTGTTAGATGATTGAGTAGGGGCGAAGCATTCGGACAATAACCTATTACTGAAACCCTAGATTTCCTATCCGAATGCTTCGCCCGTACCCTGAATTTTTCTCTAGCAAACTCAATTCTAGTCTAATTATAGTAGGGTGCGCTCTTCGATAGCGTAACGCACTGCCCATAGCAGATTAATTAAAGATTTATCAAAAAAGAACTAACATAGTCGATTTTCCTGTAGGATGATAATACTTAGAGTTTATTATTCTGCGACGGGCTATGGTATCAATTGAGCAACTGACAGAAGAGATATTGTCCTTACCTAGTGTATCAAGGGCGCTGCTTGCAGACAAGTTGGTAGAAAGCTTAGAATTCGACACCGATTCAACAATTCAGGCAGTTTGGGTAACTGAAGCAAAAAGACGAAGAGGCGAGGTTCGGGATGGCTCTGTGCAGCCAATTTCGGGGGAAGAAGCTCTGGCTCAAGTTAGACGACTGATTGAGCCATGAGGTATGTATTTCACCCTGAAGCTCTCACTGAATATGCTGAAGCAGTTCAATACTATACAGAGCAACGGGTTGAGGTTGCACAGGCATTTATCAATGCTATCGAGGATACGGTTTATCGAATTAGAGCATCTCCTACTCATTATGTTGTTGCCGAATCTCTTTATGTAGAAGTTGGATAATCATGCCAAAACTTCCAGGAATAAATCATTTAATAGCAATTAAGTCCTTAGAAAAAGCAGTATTAGTAGGGTGCGCCCTTCGATAGCGTAACGCACCAAGTAGTAGTTAAATTAATGATAGATGTGGTGCGTTACGACGGATTGTTAGATGATTTAGTAGGGGCGAAGCATTCGGACAATAACCTATTACTGAAACCCTAGATTTCCTATCCGAATGCTTCGCCCGTACCCCGAATTTTTCTCTAGCAAACTCAATTGGGGATGGGGGGTGAGTGCGATCATGGATTTTAAGCTATAATCAAAGATGTTGATTTATCCCATGAAGTAACAATGTTATCGATTAATCTAGATCGAGAAACCGAGAGCTATCTAGCAGACATCATTTCCGAAGAGAATATTAGCTCAGAAGAACTTCTGAAAAAACTCATTTACGAACATTGGCAAAGCTTAAAACCGCGTAAAACTTTATTACAACGCCGGGGAGGTCATCCTCAGCATCTTTTAGAAAATGCTCCACCTGATTTGTCATTGCGAGAAAACCGCAAAAAAGTAGTGGCAGAATATATACAAAACCACCATCAGCAAGATCATTAATGACAAATTATCCCCCCAAAATTATTACAGATAGCAGTATTTTATTCGCCTATTACAGTTCCCAAGATAATTATCATTGGGCTGTCGTCAACTTTTTTGAACAATGTTCCAGCGACTTGATTACAACTGTTGCTTGTATAACAGAAGTAATGTATCTTTTAAGCCATAATTATCGAACACAAAATGAATTTTTAAGTGATTTATTCCACCAGCTTTATCAATGTATTCCCCTTTTACCACAGGATTTTGCCAGAATCATACAACTTAATGAACAATACGCTGATCTACCGGGAGATTTTGCAGATCTATCTTTAATTACTATTTCTGAAAGACTTAATATTTCTGCAATTATTACCTTAGATAGTGACTTTGATATTTATCGCCGTTATCGAAAAGAACCTTTTGAACGAATCTATTTATAACAATAAAATTTCAGGGCTATTTTATTCTAAAATGTAATGTCATCAAGGGGAAGCAACCCTTCATCTATATCAGGAAAATTGTCTGTAATGTCTGGCAAAGTAGTCAGCAAAGAAATTAGAGAACCGGAAGAAATCGGCTCAATGATTAAGCGATGACCTTCTTTGCGTAACAAAACCTCTGTGCTTGATAGGGCAAGTTCAGGAGGAATAGTTAAGACTTGCTCTTGTCCACTTGTTAGTAAAGAAACCTGACGTAAGTTTTGCATCTGTTGACCTCTTTGTTAATGATCACCTTACTATAATAGACGCTTCTAAGACAGAATATTCAGTATCTAAAACTTCTACTCCAAAGGTTTCAATATGAAAACGGAGTGCTGATTTCGCATCTTCTAGCACTTCTTGATATGATTCGCCTTCGCCAATGACAACACCTTCAATACCTAAAGGATAAGCAATATAGCCATCTGGGTGTTTTTCGACAATTATTTTAATGCTTTTCATGATTATTTTTTAAATACATTTTCCCAATTCATCAAGCAAATCCATCGCCACCTCTAGCCAGTCCACCGCACCCTCTGAAGACGGCTCAGGCGTTGCTTCCTTTACCCCTTCCGGACGCGAGACTAAGGGTTTAAAATTCTCATGATTCTCGCTGGCCTTCTCTTCTAAAAACTCCTTTAATAGCGTCGGACGCTCATAGTCCTGCCGATAGTCCCAGACCCAGTTTAACACCGTGATTACCTCCGCTCGCTGTTCCACTGACCAGCCTTGTTTATCGATATACTGCGCCATGATTTGCTGACAGTTTTCCCACCGACGGTAAGCCTCCCACAGCGCCGATATAGGTTTCCTCATGGACAAAGACACCGCACCGCCTTCTGGGAAATCCTGACGCAGGTCCGAACTCAACAGAACCCCAGTTAACCAAGCTCCTCCTTCCCCTAACTCGACTAAAATATAGGCTAATGTTGCCGGATTTAGGTCAATTTCGACCCTAATTTGGCTTAAATCTAACATTTCTTCACCAGAGTCTTGGGGAATCAATACAGCTTCTAGTTTACCTAGCTTGGGTAGCACCACTTGAGCATTATCAGCCGCCGCAGTATCTACCTCTATCCCATGCTCTTCTAGATAATCTGTCAGCACCGCCGCCGCTAAGGTGTTCTGACGAATCAATTCCCCAAAGCTGGGATAGGGAACCCAAACAGAGTCGGCTAAATCTGTTTTAGGGTCTAAACCCGCAAGTTTAGCTAACTCAACCAGATCATCTGTATCTGCATTAGCAAGACGCAGGTAAAGTTCTTCAACTTCTCGAATAAAATCTGCATCACTCATAACGTAATACCTGACGACTTAGATAGGGTTGGGTTTTATGCTTTAAAAATAACTTAGCTACTGCTAACTCAAATACGTTCAATTTGTGTCCAGAAATATCATCTTTAAATAAATTTTCTAAACCGGTAATCACAACCTGACGCATTTCATGAGTAAATGTCGCTTCAACGCTCCAGGGAACACCCGCAATTAACATTTTACCCAGGGAATCCGCTAATTCCCCAATCAAAACAGGCTCACCTGTCCTATTCTCGAACACCCACACAGGCTGATTATTTGCTCCCTTGTGACTAATTTGCGCTATTTTAAGCTGAAACTTATCTCCCCGGGACTCTTTCCGACGCTGTTCTCTAACTCCCTTTAAGTTTGCTTTCGATAAATCAGGAGTTATAGAGCCTTCTAGTTGAGACTTGTTTTCCTGTTCTCCTCCTAACTGACGTTCAATCTCCAACTCCCTTGCTAAAATCTTTTTCAACGCTTCATTTCTCAACTCAGAAGGCATTTGGCCATTCTCCAGTTTTAAGCGTAACTCTCCCCCCCGCAAACCAAACTTAACCCGTCCAAAGCGAAAATCAAGCCACTGCTCATTAAAAATAATCCGCACCGATAGGGAAAACGCCTCTGGTTCAGACTTTTTGAAACGGGGAAAAACACCCTTAGACTCAGACGCAACCGGTTCTCCCGAAATCTCTAGGTGCAGACATTCAGGACATTTATTATCATGTTCTGTTACCGCGATTGCCCCTGATTGCTTTGCCATCATCCTAGGCCTTTCAAACCCTTAACTGTAATAATTGTACTGTATGTGGGGTTTGCGGCAAAAAATTTGTTGTTTTGCTAATAAAGTCCCAAAACCATTTTTTAGCAAAGCTGCTAACGATATTCAGCCAGCCCTAATTAGTTAGAGCAAGCCTCAAGAATTCCTCGCAAATTAACTAAGGGGTTATCTTAATGCTTGCTGCTATCAGCTTAATTTTCTTCCTCCGCTTCTGGGGTTGGTTGTGGTAAACGAGCGATAAAATCTTTCATTTGGGGATGATTAAACATTTTCTCCGTGTCTTGCAGAAGACGTTGACCCCAGAGATTTTCTCCCAAAAATTTTAGACTGACATAACGACTATCGCTAGTGAGAGCGGCCTGAGCTAATTTGATGCCCTCCTCGGTTTTCCCTTGACTATAAATAGCCACCGCAATAGCTAACTGAGGTTCCGGCTGTTTAGGATCAATTTTCAAAGCGGCCCGCCAATCTTTAAGAGCGGCTTCCTTGTCACCCTGTTCGTATTTAACTAAACCAATATTATTAATAGCCGGCCAAAAATCTTTATCTTGACTAACAGCCTTTTCGTAAGCTGCGATCGCATCAGGATATTGTGCTAACTTGAGATAGGAATTACCGAGATCAAAAAGAGCGGGGGAGACATCGGGTTTAATTTGCAAACCCGCTTCAATCTGGGCAATAGCAGACTGGTAATCTTGATTCTGAAAATAAGCACTACCGAGAGAAAATTTAATATTAGCGTGGGCATCGGCGGGAGCAAGGGACAAAGATTGATTTAATGCCTCGATACCGGGTTGTACCTGATCGTCTTGCAGATATAAACTACCGAGAATAAACCAAGTTTGATAGAGATGGGGGGCCAACTGCACCGCTAACCTAGCCCGTCCGAGGGCTGCATCGGTACGGCGAAAACGAGCTAATTGGATAGCATCCTCAGCCATTTCAATTCCCGCTTGTTCCATCTGTTCTAACTCCGGTTCGATGGCGTAGGGGAGTAGCGCTTGGGAAAAAGCTGGCGGGCTGCCAGCGACGAAAAAAATGAGCAAAGAAATGATTAATCGAAGTTTTGGCACAGTTTACCCCTGGGATAGGCCTTTTTTAATCAGTCTATCTCGCTTGGGAGTTGTTGGCTAAAGAAACAACAAAGGCAACTCTAGAGACGTTAGTATATAACCAATTAACTTTTGGCTGATCGATGGCAATAACCGTGTTGGGAAAATCAAATCGCCCCCTATTTTGGATATTCGGACTCATGGCTAGTAGTTTTCTGGCGGTGGGAGTGGTTTCTTATCGTTTGTTGCAAACTCCTCCTCCTGGCGTAGAATTGGCGGAAATGACCGTTCCTGCTCAACGGGAAACCCTCGCTGTGGAAATTAAAGCTAGTGGTAGGGTGGAACCAATCCAAAGTGTCAACATTAGCCCGAAAAACCCTGGCCGATTAGTGCGATTATTGGTAGATCAGGGCATGATCGTTAAAAAGGGACAAACCCTCGCCGTCATGGATAATTTAGAGGTGTATGCCCAAGGAATGCAGTCAGAAGCGCGACTGCGGGAAGCTCTAGCCAGTCTGGAACAGGCTAAACGCAGTATTCCGGAAGATATCCGGCAATTACAAGCCCGATTTTATCAGGCCCAGGCCAGTTATAAGCAATTAGAAGCCCGTTTAGCTCAGGCCAAAGAAAGAATTCCGAAAGATTTAGACCAGCTACAAGCTCAGGTACAAGCGGCCCAATCCCGGTTTCGACTAGCAGAAAATCGGGTTAAACGCAATGAAAATTTAGTCCGGGAAGGGGCGATCGCTCAAGACCAATTTGATGCTGTCCTCAATGAATATCTCAATGCTAAAGCCAATTTAGACGAATCGATCCGCCGTTTGGAACAAGCGGATAAAACCGCTTCCCCAGAAGTAGCCGGAATTGAACAGGAAATGATCCGAGCGGCAGCAGCGATCGCAGAAGCAAAATTTGCCCTCGAACAACGCCAAAAAACCCAAGAAACCGAGCTGGCTCGACTAGAATCATCTGTAGCAGCTGCTAGGGCCAGTTTAGAGCAAATTAAGATTCAATACCGCGATACGGTTATTACTGCTCCCTTTGATGGCATCGTCACCCAAAAATACGCCACTGAGGGTTCTTTTGTCACTCCCACCACTTCGGCCTCTAGTACCGCTTCCGCCACTTCCACCTCGATTATCGCCCTAGCATCGGGATTGGAAGTGATTGCGAAAGTGCCGGAAGTAGATGTGGGTTTATTACAGCGCGGCCAACCAGTGCGAATTGTCGCCGATGCTTTTCCTGAAGAAGTCTTTGAAGGTCGAGTTATTCTTGTGGCTCCCGAAGCAATTATCGAGGATAATGTTACTTCTTTTGAAGTGAGAATCGGTTTGGTAACGGGACGGGACAAACTCAAATCAAAAATGAATGTAGATGTAACTTTTGTCGGCCAGCAGTTAGATAATGCTCTGGTCGTGCCGACTGTCGCCATTGTCACCCGGGAAGGCAAGTCAGGGGTTTTAGTTCCCGATGCCGAAAATAAACCCAGTTTTAAACCCGTTTCGATCGGTTTGGTCTTAGACGATAAAACTCAAATTTTATCAGGTTTGGAAGTTGGAGAAAAGGTCTTTATCGATCTCCCCGAAGGGGCTGAAGATACCTCAAAAACTAATCAAAAATAATCAAAAATCTCAATAATTTTTCTTAACAAATATCTCCCAATTGTCTTTTTTATGATCGGGCAGCAGTCGGTCGTCGGTCGTCGGTCGTCAGGAGATAGGAGACAGGAGATTATTTTATTTATTCTCCCCACACCCCACACCCCACACCCCACACCCCACTGATAACTGATATGTTTATCATCGAAAGTTTAAAAATGGCCGTCTCCACCCTAAGGGCCAATAAAGTGCGTAGCGGCCTGACCATGTTAGGAATTATCATCGGTAACGCTTCGGTGGTGGCCATGATCGGTATTGGCCAAGGGGCGCAAACCTTAGCCAATGACCAGTTTGCTAACTTGGGACCCAATACCATTTTTGTGGTGCCGGGGTCGCGACAAGCACGCAATACCACCGTTAATTTACCGAAAACCCTAGTTTTAGCTGATGCTCAGGCGATCGCCGAACAGGTTCCCACCGTCGCCGAAGTCGCCCCAGAAATAAACGCTCGTTTCTTGATTTCCTATCGTAATCGCAACATGACGGCTCTAGTGACGGGAAGCACCCCAGAATACGCTTCTGTTCGCAATTTTACCCTAGAAAAAGGTCGTTTTATCAATAATATCGATCTAGCCCGCAACAAACGAGTAACGGTAATCGGCCGTGAAGTGGTAGCGCAACTTTTCCCCACCCAAAATCCCCTCGGTCAACAGCTGCGGATCAAAAATCTCAGTTTTGAGGTGATCGGGATTTTAGAGGCGAAAGGCTCCTTTTTTGGCAATAATCAGGATGAAATGCTGATTATTCCCCTTAGCACCATGAACTCGCAACTGGTGGGCAAAACCTCTGCCTACGGTGTCGAGTTGAGTTGGATTAGTCTCACCGCGCGATCGGGGGAGGAAATCCGCGCTGCTAAGTTCCAAATCCAGAATCTCCTGCGTTTACGCCATAAAATCGTCGCTGAGGATGATTTTCGCGTCGAAACTGCTAAACAGATGATCGAAATCTTCGGCACGATTACCCAGGGTCTAACCCTACTTTTGGCTCTAATCGCCGGTATTTCCCTAATTGTCGGTGGTATCGGGGTAATGAATATTATGCTCGTTTCGGTTTCGGAAAGAACCGGGGAAATCGGACTAAGAAAAGCGATCGGAGCCAGAGAACAGGATATTCTCTTACAATTCCTGATTGAATCAACTCTCGTTTCCATCGCTGGCGGTGCGCTTGGTATTCTCGTCGGTGCGGGAGCGATCGTTCTTGTCTCCAGTTTCTCCCCCCTGGCTGCCACTGTTTCCGCCACCGCCGTCGCCCTGTCTTTGAGCGTTTCCACGGGTATTGGTCTCTTTTTTGGCGTTTTTCCCGCCTATCGTGCCTCTAAATTGGAGCCGATTGTCGCCCTCAGAAGTGTATAAGCTGCCCGCGCATTAGTAAAGGGATTGGGGGAGATTCAGCTAATTTCAGGATAGGCGGTTAAAATGCGCCTTAGCTTAATTTTTTAACGTTTCCTTAAATCTGTAAATAGACCATTTAATTGATTATTATTTATTCTTAATTCTCCTGACTCCTGACTACTGGCTACTGACTACTGACTCCTAACCCTAACAACAATTTTTGATTTTTACAAGAGGTCTAATATGTGGGACGGATTTTATAATCCCGATAACGACGATAATCATTGAGGATGCGATCGTGATCAAAGCATAAAGCTTGGGGGAATTCCCAGAGATAAAAAATCCCGACTTTTTTGGCATCATCGGCAGCGATCGGTTTTCCTTTTGCCGTGGCGATAAAAACGATACTAATGGTGTGTTGACGTGCATCGCGCTTAGGATCGGAATAGACGTGAAATTGCTCGATTAACTGCACCTGCAAGCTGATTTCCTCGTAAGCTTCCCGAATTGCCGCCGTTTCCACCGATTCGCCGTAGTCCACGAATCCCCCCGGAATTGCCCAACCAAAGGGCGGATTTTTTCTCTCAATTAGTACGATCGGACGGTGGGGCGAGTCGATCAGTTCGATGATAATATCAACAGTGGGGGCAGGATTGCGATAGGGTGTCATTTTTTTCAGTTATCAGTGAACAGTTAAGTAAGTAGTTATAATTAAATTGAAGATAGATTTTGCCTCTGATCCCCCCTGCCCCCCTTGATAAGGGGGGTGCCGATAGGCGGGGGGATCCCCCCTGCCCCCCTTGATAAGGGGGGATCAGACAACTTTTAACACCTACCTACTTATCAGTAATCGGTCAATAATTTCATTTAAGACTCATAACCTTAAAATCGAATCTTTTCTAACCAGTCACTGATCAGGGATCACTAATAAGGAGGGGAATAAAAGTTGTTAGAAAATGCCAAGAAAATTACGGTGATAGGTGGGGGAATTTGGGGACAAACTCTCGCTAATTTGGCTAGACGTAATTACTTAACTGTTAGGGTTTGGTCGCGTCATAGTGGGGAAGATTTAGGGGCTATTATAGCAGATACTGACGTAATTATTTCGGCCGTTTCGATTAAAGGAGTTGCTCCCACGATCGAAAAATTACAGCAGTTACCATTAAATTCTCCCACCATTATCGTCACCGCTACTAAAGGGTTAGATCCGATCACCACTCGTACACCTTTTCATCTGTGGAATCAAGCTTTTCCCGCTAATCCCCTTGTGGTTCTTTCTGGTCCCAATTTAGCTAAAGAAATTAATCAAGGTTTACCCGCTGCGACGGTGGTAGCAAGTTATCAGCAAAAAGCAGCAATATTGTTACAAAAATTATTATCTGGGGAATCTTTTCGGGTTTATCTGAATAGCGATCCCTTGGGGACTGAGTTAGGTGGCACTCTTAAAAATGTCATGGCGATCGCTTCTGGGGTTTGTGATGGTTTACAGTTAGGTACTAATGCCAAATCTGCCCTATTAACTCGCGCTTTACCGGAAATAATTCGGGTGGGAACTTGTCTAGGAGGTTGTCAAGAAACTTTCTTCGGTTTATCGGGTTTAGGGGATTTATTAGCTACCTGTAATAGTCCTTTATCCCGCAATTATCAAGTGGGTTATCAATTAGCTTTAGGTTTATCTTTGCCGGAAGTTTTGGCGAAATTAGAGGGAACTGCCGAAGGAATAAATACCACAGAAGTTTTGATGAGAATTGCCCAAGAAAAAAATTTATATGTACCGATTACCTGCCAAGTTGATCGTCTTTTGCGCGGGGAAATTTCTCCCCAAGTTGCCGTTTATGAATTAATGCGTCGGGATCTAAAAGCAGAATTTGATTAAGAGACAAGAGATTTTTTAGTAAACAGTAAAAAGTAATCCGTGAGTGGTTGGGGAGTGGGGACGAAGGTTTAACGCTTTGCTTTGTTGGTTATCTTAGTCATCAATAAAGTATCAAATAGCCCCAACGGGATTCTCCATTTTTTTAGATAAAGATAGTGAGTTAAGCAAATTATTGTTATTAACAAATATTTTACACACTTCATACAAGATAAGCACTATGGCTCACCACCACTACCCAATCATTACCTAGTTGCTTTTTTGCTCGATCGATTTTTATAACTCCCCTAATGGCTTCAATTATTATTTACTCAGACTGAGACTCAGGGAGTAACTTAGGTTGAAATAATTGGGAAGGAAGAAAACGAAAACCGCTTTGATCTTCTTGACGAATTAATAATCCTTGTTCTTCCATCGATTTAAGTTGGGGCAAGAGAGCAACAAAGGTTATAGCATCAAGTTTATCCAAAGTTTGATCAGAAATATTCTCACTAATGCCACCGGCTTGATGAGCAACGTATAATAAATGACGAAACTGAGGACTTAAATAATCAGTAAAGTCTTTTTGAAGGATTTGCCAAATTGAATAAAAAGCAGTTTCATCAATAATTTCATATCCTTCTGAAGCAGCTTGCCGTAATACTTTTTCACAGATAGTATTCAGTTCTCGAGGAATTCCTTGAGCGTAACCCGTAATTAAATTGATGACTTCCTCTGTGAAAGGATAGGGATCATTTCGCTGTTCGTTTCTGGCACTATTAAGATAATTAATAGCAATGTGACGTAAATCATCTTGACTCATGGGTTCAAGGGGAATATCTTCAGAAAAGATACCAAGGGCTTTTAAGGTTGCTTCTTGAAACTCGGTAAAGCCTCTTCCTGTCATAATAAATCCTCGATGTTTTCCCATCCGAAATAAATCTAAACTACTTTCTAAAATTGTCTGGACAACAATGGGGTCTTTTTTGTCAAAATCATCAATAGCAATAACAATACGAGAATAAATTTCTTCGGCTTTATTTAATAAACGAATGAGTAAAGGATAGGGATCAGCATTGGCAGTGGGAGTCAGTTGATTAGCAGGGGATTCTTCCTTTTTGCCAAAGGATAAAAAGCCTAATCTAACTTGCCCTTCGATAGTGGTTTTATTGCGTTGGATAGAATAACCTAAAAGCGTATTAGCAATGTCTCTTGATTCTTGATCACTATCCGCTAAACTATCGGCTACAGCTAATAATAAAGCACGATAAAATTCCGTGGAACTTTCCCCAGGAATACTGCTAATATAAAGCAATAACATTTTTTCATTTAATTGGTTAACTTCCTGTTGTAACTGGTTAATTAAATTAAAAATTAAGGCAGTTTTACCAATACCCCAAGCCCCCCTAACTAAGATATTACGTCCTTCATAGAGGGTCGGAATAACTATATCTAAAACTTGATCTCGTCCATAAAAAATCTTTGCTAATTTTTTGCGATCATCGGGGGGAGTTGGTCGAAAAGGATTTTCTATCAGTCCCCATCTTTTGAGAGTTGATTGATAACGGCTGAGTCTTGACATTTTTTACGCAGATTGTAGAATTTTTAGTAGATAATTAATTTCCTCTAGTCGTTCCTTATCATTGTTTTCTTGATAATATGTTTGTGCCTCTTTTAAATGACTACAAGCTTGGGAAATCTTGCCAATTTGTATTTCTAGATTGCCCAGTGCAGTTGTCACAGAAGCCACATTATCTTGATCACCTAAACGACGGAATAGACGTAAAGAATCTTTAAAATAAAGTCTTGCCTGTTCGAGCCTACCAGTGCGATGATAGAGACGGGCAAGTTCCAATAAAATTGGAGCCAAACTACTAATATCCTTTTGTTTTTGATAAAGTTGCTGACAATTTTCTAAGTGTTCAATAGCTTCTGTATAATATCCGCCCTCAAATAAAGCTTTTCCTAATTGATAGGAATAGTTAAAATATAAGGTTTTGTCTTCGGTTTTTTCAATAATTTCTCCAGCTTGTTTATAAGAGTTAATTGCTTGTTGAATGTCTGTCACTTTACCAAGAAGTTTAAATCGTTCTCTGAGAGTATTGGCTAAATTATATTGTGTCTCTGCCCAATCTCCTGGAAAGGCTTGACGGGTATAAATTTTTAAGGCTTCTTGATAACAGACAATTGCATTTTCGATATTCTCGGCTTTATTGCCTCTAATTCGTTCACTATAAGCATTGCCTAAATTATTTTGAGTAGTTGCCCAGTCAAGAGGAAAGGCATCAAAAGTACGAATTTTTAAGGCTTCTTGATAACAGAAAATTGCGGTTTCTATATTCTCTACTATGTCTCCTTTGATTCTGTTTATGTAAGCAGTCCCTAGATTATTTTGTGTTACTGCCCATTGTTCAGGAAAAGCATCACGGGTATGGACTTCTAATGACAGGTTATAAGCAACAATAGCTAACTCTAGATTATCTGCCCTTTCCCCAAGAATGCGCTCACTATAAGCATTACCCAGATTATTTTGTGTTACTGCCCATTCATAAGGAAAAGCATCACGGGTATAGTCTTCTAAAGACTGGTTACAAGCAACAATAGCTAACTCTAAATTTTCTGCCCTTTCCCCTCTGATGCGCTTACTATAAGCAGCACCCAGATTATTTCGTCTCCTTGCCCATTCATAAGGAAAAGCATCACGGGTATAGACTTCTAAAGACAGGTTATAAGCAACAATAGCTAACTCTAGATTATCTGCTCTTTCCCCTCCAATACGATCACTATAAGCAGTCCCTAGATTATTTTGTATTACTGCCCAATCTTCAGGAAAAGCATCACGAGTATATACTTCTAAAGACTGGTTATAAGCAACAATAGCTAACTCTAAATTTTCTGCCCTTTCCCCTCTGATGCGCTTACTATAAGCATTCCCCAGATTATTTTGTATCCTTGCCCATTTTTCAGGAAAAGCTTGACGGGTATATACTTCTAAGAGGGTCTGATAGCCTGTAATAGCGATTTCTAGATTATTAGCCCGACTTCCCAAAGGAAAATCTGCAATCTTAATACATAAATTCTGAATCACCCCGACAATACCCGCCACTTCTTCTGGTTTCCCTTGAGAAAACACATTTCTAGCCCATTGTTGCAACAGTTGGGCAAAGGTATCATCTAACAGATGTTGACCGCGTTGTAGGATAGGATAAACCACCGCAGGATCGCTATTACTCTCCCATTCTGCTTGTAAGACTTCTGATAAAAACTCCTGATATTCCTCTATACTTCCCGCTTGAAGGTTGAGAAACTGCCCCAATTGTTGCACCATATCGCGTAACCAAGATGATGTGATGGACGATGATTTTTTCGACAGACCGATCCTATGAATATGCTAATTAAAAAAAGGTGGGTTAAGTCCCACCTTGATAACTGATTAGGATTTTTGGCTGAAATAGGCCTCTAGCGCCTCATTGATGATTTGATTCATCGGCCGTTTTTCCGTTTCCGAAGCTTCCTTGAGACGGACAAACATATCATCGGGGACGCTGACACGGTTTTGATTTTTACGCACGCGTTTGGGTTTTGATTCAGTGGTAGTAGTTTCGGTCATTTTAGGTGTGTAGGTGGCTGAAAATGCTTGTAAAGCAGGGAAATTGACTCGATGACAGAATTCTCCGAAGGTTTCGTTATTTTGTTGATCCTGTTGGAAGTAAACGAAAATCGGTTCTAAGACCTTTTCTAGATCATCGATCGCCATTTTATCCAAATAGGGACGCGCTAGTCGAGTTTGATCGGCTGTTCCCCCTAACCAGAGTTGGTAGGAATTGGGAGCGCTACCCACAAATCCTAATTCTGCCATATAGGGACGCGCGCAGCCATTGGGACATCCTGTCATGCGGATGACAAATTCCTCTTTGCTTAATCCTAAGCGATTAAGCAGGGTGCGAATGCGTTCAATCACGCTGGGTAAAATTCTTTCTGACTCAGTAATCGCTAATCCACAGGTGGGCCAAGCGGGACAGGCCATGGCATAACGGGTTAAAGGGTCAATTTCGGCGGGATTGGTGATAATTCCGTGTTCTTTCAGGATCGCCTCGATCGCTTGTTGATCCTGGGGTTCGATTTCGTAGAGAATGATATTATGGTTAGCCGTCAAGCGCATGGGTAGCTCAAAACGCTCGATAATCACTTTTAAGGCGGTTTTTAGCTGAAAACTGCCTTCATTTTTAACCCGGCCATTCTCCACAGAAAGACCAAAAAATAATTTTCCGTCTCCCTGTTCATTCCATCCCAAAAAGTCTTGATATTCCCAATCGGGGAGGGGTTGGTAGGGGGCAATTTTTTGGCCGAAATAACCCTCAACAGTGCTGCGGAATTTTTCTACTCCCCATTCTTCGAGGATATATTTCATTCTCGCATGACGACGATCGCCGCGATCACCGTAATCCCTTTGGGTTGCCACGATCGCTTTTACCAGATCATATACCTCCTCTTTGCTCACATAACCGATCGGATCGGCCATTCTGGGGAAAGTTTCTTCCTTATTGTGGGTTCTTCCCAGTCCACCCCCCGCAAGGATGTTAAAACCCTGTAATTGACCATTTGCGTCGGTAATCACCACTAAACCGAGGTCATTGGTGTAGATATCGATGGAGTTGTCCCCCGGCACGGTGACACCGATCTTGAACTTACGGGGCATATAATGTTGACCGTAGATCGGTTCGATCGGATCGTTTTTGTTAATGCCATTTGTATCTTTTTGTCTCGATGCCTTGACTTCTGGCGCTTCTTCTGCACTGATCACCTTTTCGCCATCGAGCCAAATTTCGTAGTAAGCTCCAGTTTGGGGAGTGAGCAAATCGGCGATATTATTGGCATATTCCCAAGCATAGCCGTATTCAGGGCGATTTTTGTAGGGGGCTGGCGGTGCAGTGACATTGCGGTTAACATCACCACAGGCCGCTAAAGTGGATCCCATACTGCGGATAATTTCCCCGAGGGTAGCTTTGAGATTTTTCTTTAAAATGCCGTGTAATTGGAAGCCTTGGCGAGTTGTCACGCGTAAAGTGCCGTTACCGTAGCGATCGGACAAACTATCGAGGGTAAGATATAGTTGCGCGGGAATAAAACCCCCCGGACTGCGGGTACGCAACATCATTTGATAGTCTTTTTCTTGACCTTTGGCTCTATTGTCGCGATTATCCTGTTGATAGGAACCGTGAAATTTGAGGATCTGCACCGCCGCATCGGTAAAATGGGTTGTATCTTCGAGGAGTTCACTGGCCAAAGGTTCTCGTAGATAATTACTGCGTTCTTTGATACCTTCGACTTTAGAAACCTTGGCGGTAGGAGAAATAGGAGTTGTAACCATCGTCTAACAGCACGATAACCTGTGGATAGGTCTTAGGAATAGGAATTTAGACAAGCTCGATCGATCCTAAGAAGTTTTACTAAGATGATCTCTAGAGTTCGTTCCAGACTCTGAGGTTAACAGTAGCGATCGAGACCTTAATTCTATCTTAGCTTCTTACCGTACCCCGCGAACGCCACCCACCGATCGAATTTTTATGACCAATTCTCCCAACATTAAAACGGTTATTAGTCAAGAACCCTACATTATTCTTAACAATCAGGGAGAAATTCTCCCTTCTATTAATCTGAGTCGTCCTAATTATAAATTGGGTCGGGATGGTCAACAGGTGGATTTAGTTGTTCCCCAACACTGGACGGTGGTGAGTCGAGTCCAAGCTTGTTTTCGTCGTCAGGGAGATGATTACTATATCTACGATGGAGACGGGACTAATCCTAGTTCCAATCAACTTTTTATCAATAATCGCGTCATTACTCCCAAAGAGGGCTATCTTTTACGAAATGGGGATGAGATTAATATCGGTCAAGATGTCAAAAATTCGGTCAAGATTACCTATTATCATCCTAACCAACAGGTAAAAAGCCCACCTTTAGCTTTTAAATCGGTTTCCCTAAGCAATCGCAGTGTAGTTTTAGGACGAGATAATGCTGCCACTGTGGTTTTAGACGCTCCGACAATTTCCCGACAACACGCGATTATCGATAGCGATAACCAAAATCGTTATATTCTCCACGACAAAAGCACCAATGGAGTCTTTATCGACGGACAAAAAGTATCGGGTAGTGCCATTTTAGCCAACGGTTGTACGGTGAGAATCGGACCCTATAGTTTTCGTTTGCAGGGAGATGACTTAGTTTTATTAGATACAGGGGATAATATCCGTCTGGATGCCGAAAATATCGTCAGGATGGTGCGGGATAAAAAGAAACGACCGTTGATAATTCTCAATCATATCTCCTTACCGATCGAACCGAGTCAATTAGTGGCGATTGTCGGGGGAAGTGGTGCAGGAAAATCGACTTTCTTAAAGACTTTATTAGGAATTGAACCCACCACCTCGGGAACTGTTTATCTGAATGGGGAAGAGCTGCGCCAGAATTTTAATATCTATCGCACCCAAATCGGTTATGTTCCCCAATACGATATCGTTCACAGGGATTTAACTGTGGGAGAAGTGTTATATTATGCTTCTAAATTAAGGCTAACTCCCGATCTTAATTGCCAAGAAGTGATCGAGAAAACCCTGCAGCAGGTGGAATTATTAGAAAGAAGAAATACTTTAGTCAGAGACTTAAGCGGTGGTCAATTAAAAAGGGTGAGTATTGCGGTAGAATTATTAGCTAATCCCAAATTATTCTTTTTAGATGAACCCACCTCGGGATTAGACCCCGGTTTAGATAAAAAGATGATGGAATTGCTGGCAAAATTGGCCAAAGAAGGCAGAACAATTCTCCTAGTCACCCATGCTACTAATAATATCAATCTCTGCGATCGATTAGTTTTTCTTGGTCAAGGGGGCAATTTATGTTATTTTGGTTCTCCGGGGGAGGCCTTAAATTTTTTCTCTTTACCTCAGGGGGATTTTGCCGATATTTATATTCATCTGGAAACTAGCGAAAAAGTTGAGCAAGAATGCCAACGTTTCCAACAATCCGACTACTACAAAAATAATATTGAAGCAAGAATCGGTAAAATATTTCAGCAAAATAATAGTAAACCGCAACAGGTTCAACAATCTTTTTGGCTACAACTACAGGTTTTATGTCAACGCTATAGCCAATTAATTATCCGCGATCAGGTTAGTTTAATTTTATACCTATTAACCGCCCCGATCGGAATTTTATTAATGGCCATGGTTTTAGGGGACGAAAATCCTTTATTTTTGGGGGATAATCCCAGTTTTGAGCAGGCTATCCAATCCGCACCTTTAGCCTTAAAAACTCTCTTTGTTTTTACCTGCGCGGAATTATGGGTAGGTTTTGCCTGTTCCCTACAGGAAATTGTCAAAGAATCGCCAATTTATCGGCGAGAAAGATTAGTTAATCTGGGATTATTACCCTATTTATTCTCAAAAAGTCTGGTTTTAGCAGCCTTAGCTTTTCTGCAAACAATTGTAATTACCTGCGTGATATTTTGGGGATTTGCTGACCCGCAGCCGGAATTAATGACCTGGTTAATTGGTTGTTTTATTACCACATTTTTAACTATATTTGCGGCGATTAATCTCGGTTTGTTAATTTCTGCTGGCGTTAATAATATCACCCAAGCAAATAGTGCCTTACCTTTAATTTTAATCCCTCAGATTATCTTTGCTGGGGTATTATTTAGCTTAGAAGGTCTGGGGAAATATCTATCATGGTTGATGATTAGTCGCTGGTCAATTGCTGCCTACGGGGTATTAGTAGAGGTGGAAGCTATGATTGCAGAAGCGAAAGAACAAAATACTTTTAATATCCCTTTACCCTTTGAGGATGTCAATCAAGTTTATCAATTATCTATCAATAATTTGTTATTGAATTGGGGAGTTTTAATTCTTCATTCCCTTATTTATTTTCTACTTACCTATTGGTTGCAAAAAAGAAAAGATATTTTGTGATCTGAATGATAACTGATAACTGATAAGTAGGGAGGCACAATTATTTGTAGGATGGGTTAGCGATAGCGTAAACTATACGGGCGTTCGGTTTCATGCTTCAACCCAACCTACGTTCATCTTATATTTAATTCCACCCACCTACTTAACTGATCACTGATAACTGATAACTGATAACTAACCCTACTTAAGTTGACTTCAGATCAAGAGCGATCGGACATTCCACTTTCGTTCCCCCTAAACCGCAGTAACCGCTGGGATTTTTCGCTAAATATTGCTGATGATAAACTTCAGCATAATAAAATTCAGGTGCGTCGATAATTTCCGTGGTAATTTGACCATGGCCCGCTTTATTGAGAGCTTCTTGATAGATCGATCGAGATTTTTCCGCTAATTGCTTTTGCTGGGGATTATAGGTATAGATACCCGATCGATACTGAGTTCCCGTATCATTACCCTGACGCATTCCTTGGGTGGGATTATGACTTTCCCAGAAAACCTTTAACAGTTGTTCGTAGGAAATCACACTGGGATCATAGACCACTAAGACCACTTCATTATGCCCAGTCATGCCGGTACACACTTCCTGATAGGTGGGATTAGGGGTGATACCAGCCGCATAACCCACGGCCGTGGTGTAAACACCTTCTAATTGCCAAAATTTCCGCTCTGCTCCCCAAAAACAGCCTAAACCAAACATTGCGGTTTCCATACCGCCAGGGAAGGGGGGCTGCAAAGGATGACCGTTAACGTAGTGGCTGCTAGGTACGGGCATTTTTTCCGATCGCCCGGGTAGTGCTTCCCTTACTGTGGGCAAAGTTAATTTTTTTCCGAATCCGAATAACACCATAATAAGAATTTGTCGAGAAAGTTTGACTTTACTTTACATTATCGCTTAATTTTAGGGATTTCAGTGATCGGTGATCAGAACCGAGGCTGCAGCTCAATTTTTGTCAATCTACTGATACCATTTTTCTCAAGTAATGGCAGAGATGGTTAATTTCCCTTCCCCCCAACCCCGGTCCGGCGAAGGGAAGAGGCGAGTAGGATGCCTGCCACGAATAAAGAAAAATGCTATCAGCCAATTACTTTGAGAGTTAAGCAGTAAGCGTTGAGGTTGTTGGGTTTCGCTTTTTCAATTGAATTAATACGTTTTCTCCCAAGTATTGTTTCGCTCAAACCAACCTACGAGGCTGCTCCCTAATTAGATTTAATTGGGCTAACCTACTTCCCAATTGTGTTAGCATCAGAGATAAGTATAAAACAGCCGAACGATTAAAGCGGGACTATTGGCTCTATGTGGTGTTTAACTGTGGGACAATGTCGGAAGTTTATGTCATTCGAGAGGCGGTTACGCTAGGACGGCAACCTGTTACAAGCATTGAACATTATCAGCTTGGACTAGAGGCAATTCTACGGCAGGATGAACGGGAATGAAGATCAGCAAAATTCAGATTAAAAATTTTAAGTCTTTTCAAAATGTTACCGTAGATTTAGATCCTGATTTTAATGTCTTTACTGGGGTTAATAATTCAGGAAAAACCAATTTGCTAGAGGCGATCGCTCTTTGGCATGAGTGTTTTAACTTCTTGTTATACCAAGCAATTCGTGCTAAACCTGAACGTTATCGAGCGGGGCATTATGTTTTTAAAGATACTCAGTATTTAATTTACACAGATGTAAAAACAGTTCGTAGTTCTAATATTGATGACTTATTTTATCAGTGCGATAAAAGTCAAAAAATTGAATTAATTTTTATCTTTCAAGACATATATTCTGAGCAAAGACCAAACCCATTATTAAAGATTGGTTTTTCAATTACAAATTCCCATGGCAACAGCTACAAGCTAGAATTTTTAAATCGTCAAGATTTTGATTTTTTTCAGTTTAACCAACTATTTCATAATTTTCCTAAAGCAATTGGCTGTTCTTTTGCTTCTCCTGTTGCAACGATTAGAGCAGACGAAAGATTTTTAACTACTCCGCAGGTACTAGAAGCAATTCAAAAGCGAGAATCGGTTGAAGTCATTCGTAATCGTCTATACACTCTTCATAGTGATCAAGCAGATCCTCAATTGTATGAGAGATTTAAGCGCGATTTGTCGTATATTCTCTTTGATAGCCCTAGTGCAGAGGTTAGCTTTTTTACTTCTAGTGATTTTCGGGATGATGTCAAAGTTATTATTAATTACAAAATTGATAATCGTGATATAGAAAAAGATATTTCTTTACTGGGAAGTGGGACAATACAGATTATTGTAATTTTATTAAATTTATATTCTTTTGGGCAAAGAAATGATCTCAATTTGATTCTTTTTGATGAGCCTGATAGTCATATTCATCGTGACATACAGAGTCGGCTAATCAATACACTGCTTAGATTCTCTGAGACAACACAAATTTTTTTAACAACTCATAATGAAAGTTTAATTCGACAGGTTTCTTTACATCAATTATTTCATCTGGAAAATAGACCTCAATATAATTATAATGCTTTATCTCGACAAGAACTTCCCGTAGAGCCACGTTTTAAAGGAATTTATCCCTCTAGTCTGAATCCTATTATTAGTTCTTTGGGTAATAGTAATGGTTTAGATTTTATTAATGCCGTTGAAGCGGATAAAATCATTTTTGTTGAAGGTCAGGATGATGCAAAAGCAATTTATACGTTATTACAAAAGAATACTATTGGTATAAATACAAAAAAATATTCTTTCTGGGTGATGGGTGGAGTCTCTCAAATTTTTAAGGATTTACCTAGTTATAAAAAGATTTTTCAGTTAATTAAGAATCAGCAGAATTTATGGCAAAAATCTGTGTTAATTTTTGATAGAGATTTCTTAAATGACGACCATAAAAATCTAATTATAAATAATTTAAATAATCGGTTTAATTTGCCAACGTGTATCCCAAGTGCATATACGTTTGAATCTATTTTATTTACAGATTTTGATAAATTAGGTAGGTTACTTTTTCTGTGGTTAAGTCACCAGCAAAATTCGATTTCAGTGGATGCCGTAAGTCTTGCTCAAGGTCTTAAACAAGCCTATCTGAACTATATGAATCCCAAATTACAGCAATTACTCAATGATGATGAGGCATTTGAACAAATCATCTATCAATGTGGCTCTGTTCGGGATAAGCTCAAAAGTGATGATATGTTGGGTACAAATGATAGGTCAATTCCAGAAAATGATGTTCAATTATCAACTGCTTATCGCAACTATTTCAATCAAATTTTGAATACACGGGATTTTTACAAGTATGCCAAAAAAGATGACGTTCAAGCAATTATCAATCAGGTGATCAGCCCTCATAATATAGCGTTTAATATTGAGCAGGATTTTATTGCTTTATTAGAATGCGTTGATCGCTCAACTTGGTTTGAGGAGTGGGATTTTTTAACGAGATTGTAGAATTTTAACTATGACGACCTACCCTAAACGCCTGATCGAAGTTGACCTACCCATTAAGCGAATTTCTGCCCATGCGCGGCGGTAAAAATCGATTCGTCATGGGCATATTTCTACACTTCATAGCGCAGCTTGACGGTGGGAGTATGTCAATGAATTTGCCAAGCAAACTGATTACTGTTCACTGTTCACCGAAAAAAGCTGCGCCGCTGCCGGTTCAAATTAACCGAAGTGAGGCATAAGAGTCAAAACTCCCAAGTCTAAATCTTTACTATCGATCGATTTTGCCTCGTAGAGGGCTAACATATCGTTTAATTGGGGATTACCGCAGGAGGAACCGGTTACGCCCATGGCAATAATCAAACCACAATAACCCTCGGTATTTTTGATGCGTTTTTGCCAATTGCGGCGAGCATTACGGTGGTCGGGATCATCTTGCTCGAATTCCCCAAATAGATAGAGATCACCGTTAGCCATTTTCAGAATCCCCAGATCATAACGGGTATCTTCGAGGGGATCTTCGCCGGGGTTAAAACCAATGCCCGCCAAACCGCCAGCTTGTTCGATTTTTTCGATAATTTCCTTGGCTTTCGGTCGGGAGGTCTGGATCATGACCACGGGGAAACCCTCCCCTTTTGTTGGTACGGATTGGGGTTGATAATGGATTTTCGGACGACTGCGAATTTTATCTAATAATTGCCAGGGAACCATTCCCAGACTCAGATGTGCATTATCAGGGACTAGATTTTCCTTGAGTACGGATTCTTCCTCATCATCATCCTCATCGTCGTCCTCCTCCTCTAAGAGTTGCATAAATTCCGCACATAGATCGGGCATCGTGGCCACCGTCACCGCCACGGTTTCCCCTTTTGCTTGTTCGGGGTCGAGGGGAATGCGAAAACGACGCTGTAATTCTCCGATCGGTTCTTCGGATAAAGCGGATTGATTGCCTTTAAAAAAGCGCAACAGAGCTATTAAAGCCAAATATACCGTGATTGCTTCTTCTTCATCCAAATAGGGGCGAATACCTTCGTAGGGATGCACGCTGCCGAAAACTGGATGGATTTGGGAGGGGGCAGCCGAGGCCAGATCGTAGTCATCCTCATCATCGTCCTCATCATCATCGGCCAATTCGTAGCTTAAAAACCAGCAATCTTGGGAAAGAAAGGCTTTTTCTAATCTTTCCATCGATTTTTCTTCTAAAGCGGCCTGCCGGAATTGTTTGAGGGATACTAGGGAACGATAGAGAATGACTCCGTATTCCCGACCGAGCATTCCCATGATACAGGCGTAAAGATTCGGGAAATCGGGGCGATCGATCTTAATTTCCAAGATATCGTAATCAGCCAAACAGGACCAGGGTTCAGCTTTCCAAATTTCGTGAGCAGTTTTCACTAAAGCGGACTGCCAAGCGGGGGGAATTGCCGGGGGGCGGTTATTTTGGAATTCGTCGAATCCACGAAAGAGATCATCGATCAGGGGCAAATTGGGGACATAATCGATGGTGATATCGAGATCTTGTAGTACCCCACGCAGAAAAAACTGTGTTTCTCGATCACGGACGATAATTTTTTTCGGTCTCGCTGGCCGGGCGGGACTTTGCGGTGTTTCGATGGCGCGGATTAAGGTTCTCACCATGGCCTCTGGTCCGGTTTCGGGGGAAACTACTTCCATAGCGCGTACACAGCCCTCGCTGCCGTCCACCCAGATCACGCACTCGCCACCGCTTTCTTGATTTGGTTCTAGGGTGGCCCGGGGCATTCTCTCGGATAAGGATAAAGCACGACGATCTCCTTCCCAAACGCTGGGAATTTGTGGGATTTTTTTGAGGCGGCTTTGGGTCGTCCGGGGCAGAAGATTCATCGGGAAATTTAGGGGTAGCTGTGTTAGGATTTTAACCTTTTCTTTTCAAGGATTCCATAAGAATTATTCTATCGATTTAGTCCATAACCTGATAGATAAACCGGAAACCTGACCAAGTTCCCAGATCAAAGGCGTATTCATCAATGACACTGCCAGAATTATCCATTTTTAAGCCTAAATCTAATTTTAGATCGCTCCAGAAAGCTCTGGCTATTTCTAGGGGGTTAGTCAGGGTGAGCAGTTGGCTGGCTTCTCCCTTGAGGCTTTGAGTGGCATTGAGAAGGGTCAAGGTGTTCGGGAAAGGATGGCGACTGAGGATCAGTATATTCTCTCTGATGCCCTTGGGTTGACTAATTTTCCAATGCCCTTGGCCGGAATTGGGGATGGTGGCCTTGGTTTTGGCCGCCACGACAAAGGGGGCTAATGGGCTAGAATTGCTGAAATTATCGGGGTTTTCCGGACGGGAACAGTATAAAAGCGGTTGGCGATCGCTGTTGAGGACAAGGATCATTGCGTAGAGGGGTTGTTCTTCTTGATTCTCAATTTGATAGCGAATTTCCGTCCCGACGGGCAGAATTAAGTCATTTTTAGCGGTATTAGTCCCCCTGCTACCCACAATTTTTTGGGTTTGTACCGTGGAGATATAGGTTTGATCGAGGCTTTCTAGGGTGACAATGACGGCTAAACCAGAGGATTCTTGATTGATCAACAAGTGCCACAATTTGCAGGCCAGCAGGGTTTCTAGTTGGGATTGCAGTCGTTTGATTCCTGATTTAATTGCTTCGTTGGCCGCCCCTAAACTACCGATAATTAGGGAGCCATTGGCAGATAATAACTGATAATTGCCAGTTTCTTCGCTACCAACTCGACTTAAGAGACAATCTACCGTTTGTTCACCAATGTTAACCACGGCGGCCACATCGGGCAAACCGGCAAAGGTGCTGGTGGCATCTACCCGTTCAATCCGGGTTAAATTACTATCCAAACCGACGATTAAACCGATTTGACTGGGAAAAACCCGCAATTTTTCCTGTAGAATCTGTCCTATTTCTAGGGAAGCAGCCGGGGATAATAATTGCGCTTTCGCTTTTAAACCCTGACGGGAGAGAATTTGTAGGCTGATTTCCTCCCCAGTCGCCTCAATAAAGCTCAAACAGGAGTTAATTCCGTAATTTTCTAGGATTTCTAAGGGCAGGCCGACCAGATTGACTTCTAGGGTGCGTTCATCAATAAGATTTGTAACAATTGCTGCGCCCCCCCTTGACGTTTCTGACGTTGTATGATAGGGCGGGGCAGAATTATTTTTTTGATTACTGGTTAGGATTGCCGGCTGCTGTTGTTCACTGCTGTGACTAGCGACGAGATTACGGAGATGGGGAAAAGCGATCGCAATTGTCGGACTGGGGCAAGCTTGCCAGAGATACTGGGTGAGATCATAGGTGAATAAGCCAGCATTGGGGCTATTACCGCTCAATTCCAGGGCGATTTGCTCCGGTTTAGCGGCAGCGAGAATAACGCCGTTACTAGGCTTATTTTTGAGGTTAAAACGGGTTTTAATATCGGTAGCGAAAGTTAATTCGGCGGGGTTAAGATCAGTAAGGGTTTCGGGATAGGAACGAACGCGAAGATTACCGAGATAGGGCTGAGGTTGGGGGAGATGACTACTATCAAAAACCAAGCTAAACTTATCCGTAGCTAGACAGCGAGCCATCAGCAGGATATTTTCCTTGATTAAAGCATTTTCTGCCCCATCAGCAGTAATAAAAACCTCTTTTCCGGCCCCAAGACTGCCATAACCGCTAAAGTGAAAAATTACCACATCCCCCAACCTGGCTTGGGCGATCAGGTGTTCTAAAAAAGCCGCTTTGATCGCTTCTCCACTGGCTTTTTTTCCCGTTAAAGTCACTATATCAGCATCCTGAAAGCCAAAACGATAACGGAGAAGGTCTTTTTGTAACTCCACATCGGTGAGACAACCTGGCAGCGGCGGAATATTCGCCCCATACTGGTCAATACCGACTAAAAGAGCCAATTTTCGGGGATTAGGGGCGGCGAGAGCGGCCAAATGACGGTTAAGTGTCCCTTGACTAATCGCCAAAGTCAGCAACCCCCAACCTGTCTGCTGGATCAATTCTCGCCTAGTTATGTTCATCGGAAATTTTGGGTTTGAAACCCCGCCGTTCTACGGCGGCTTTACGTTAGAATTAAAAGGCCAGTCTCGAAAACCAAGTGGACGGCGCAGCACCTTGAAAACTCGGCTTAGGGGGTTCCGACCAGAAAAGCTTGGCCGGGTAAAAAGTCGCGCGCA
>NZ_SFBO01000054.1:0-4481 GCF_007095705.1 Microcystis sp. Msp_OC_L_20101000_S702 | reverse complement strand
CTATCTTTCTCTAAAAAAATGGAGAATCACGTTGGGGAACCCTTTGGTATTTTATCCATGACTACAATGCACAGCAAAGCAAAGGATTAAGCCGCCATCACTACTACCGAATCACCACCGGGTTTGAGAGGGTCACAAGCATTGTAGAATCGATCGTAATCTAGCTCTCTGTTTCCGCCCCAGTTCTCGCTCTGATTTTGATTCATAAATAACGCTTCTACAAAAATAGATTATCCATATCATAGATCGACGCAACTTGATAGGGAACAAATATTTTTATTCTTGACGGAAATTTTATCCCCTAATTGCTAAAACGACTTTTTCTATTGCTTCTTTCATGACCTTCTCAAACAATCTTAACATTAGTTCTCTTGACAAACGCCTCATCATAGGATTGTTTTAATTTCACAGAACTACACAGCAGTGGAATTATTTCCCACCGATTATTTAAAGACTTTAAGGACTAAATCAGATAAATTGGGCTATTATCAAGCCCAGATGCCAGATAAATCAGTTTTAACTGCTTTATTTAGTTTTTTCTTCTTCAATCTCCCGCTGCATTTGGGCGATTTCTTCGGGAGTCATCGCTTCCAGACGTTTTTTAAAGACGGCATCTTCGTAATCCTTGCGCTGTTGGCCGTAGGTCATATTATCGGTGGCGACTCGAAACAGATAGGTAAAAATCCAACCGATGACACCACCCACCAACACCGCTTGACTCCAAATTCCCGCCGAAGCACTATCTAAACCGGTTTTTTGCAGGATAATGTAGAGGATGCCGCCCACAGCAAACATCCCTATACCGATCCCGATGACATCAATGCGTCTCATGGGTTTTTTTGGGTTGATAACTTAAGCTTTGAGGGTACGACGTTGGGGACGGAAGTTAAGGAAAGGACTTAACAACAGCATCCCGGGAAAGAAAAAGCTCATCAGAAAGTACATAAACCCTCTTTCCCAAGAAGATGCCACATACCAGCGCGTATTGAGGTAGTAGTAGATAACGGCGGGAATGACGAGCAAATACAAGACACTGAGAGATAGGTAGATCAGGGCGATGATAATGGTTTCTTGCGTCAGAATTGATTGCATAAGGATTGATTTTTATCAATGGCTGTCGGTGAACTGCAATTCACCTGCTGATTATTTTACCCTGTCTTTCCCCCTTTGCGGCGATCGAATTGGCGGGCTAAAATAATTTACTGAAAATACTCTTGCTAATTAAATTATTTATGATATGATAAAAAATTGTCGGTTAAATAACGGGGGCGTGGCGGAATGGTAGACGCTACGGACTTAAAATCCGTTGAGCCTTATAAGCTCGTGAGAGTTCGAGTCTCTCTGCCCCCATCGATCGAAGTCTATATTTAAACTGAGTATTGGGTATTTTAGTACAAATGCCCTGTCACCTAGGAAAAACTTTTTCAGCCAGCCCGATCTAAAATATCCAATAATTCTAGGGGATGGTGAATGAGATGATCGGGGTTAAATTGGGTGAGAATTTGAGGGGAATTAAAGCCCCAAGCGACGGCCACCACTTGCACTCGACTTTTTTGGGCAGCAGTAATATCTCTGGTTTCATCGCCGACATAAATCATTTCATCGGGACAGAATTTATTTTGTCGGATCAGGCGATCGATAATTTTGTGTTTGCCGAATAAAGGCGTTCCCGAACAGATAAAATCAAATAAATTTAAGAGTTGATTATTACCTAAAAATATGGTGACATTTTCTTTGGTATTAGAAGTGATTATTCCTAATCTATAGCCTCTTTCTTTAAGAGTAGCGAGGCAGGGATGCCAGCCATGAAAGGGTTTCAGGCAGTCAATTTGTTTATTTAATTCCCGTTTAACTCGATAGAGTAAAAAAGGGATTTTAACGGGAGAAACTTGGGATTGTTTAATAATTTCTTGGGAACTAAGGTTTTTTAGTCTGGCCAAATCTTCCTCATTGACGGGTTGATAACCAAAATTTTTAGCCAAACGATTGACAATCTCCACGAAAGTATCGTGGGTATCGGCGATAGTACCATCAAAATCGAACACGACTACTTTAATTGTCATCTTGTGGGGGGTGAGGGGAATGGGCTAAATTAGCTTGGGCATTACGTCGCCACTGCTGGGGTTTAATTCGACGTAGGGCTGACGAGATAAAACGACGATCCCACTCCTCTATAGTTAGATTAGCTAATTCCTCCAATCTTGGCGAGAGGTTTTCCAGACGGGGTTGAAAATCCTCCACGTCGGTAACTTGGGCAAAACGTTGATTCCAAGGACAGACATCTTGACAGATATCGCAGCCAGCTACCCAACCTTGTAAATTCTTGGCAATTTCTGTAGGCAAAGTTACAGCACGATTTTCGATGGTATGGTAAGCAATACAGCGATTAGCATCCACCACATAGGGGCTAACTATTGCTTGGGTGGGACAGGCGCTTAAACAACGGCTACAGGTGCCACAATGGGCGCTATGGGGTTGATCGGGTTCTAAAGGTAAATTAGTTAATATTTCCCCTAAAAATACCCAACTGCCGTAATTACGGGTAATTAAGTTACCATTCTTGGCAATCCAGCCGATCCCTGCTCTTTGCGCCCAAACCTTATCCTGTACTGGTCCAGTGTCCACATAGTAACGGGTTTGAATTTGCTCCCCCTGACTTTCTAACCATTGACTGAGGGCTTTTAATTTTTTACTTAATACTTTGTGATAATCCCTTCCCCAAGCATAACGGGAAATTTTGCCATGGTTTTGTTCCTGACTGTGTTGCTGGGGGGTGTAGTAGTTAAGGGCGAGACAAATTAGCGATCGCACTTCCGGCCAAAGAGTTTTGATATCCTGTCGTTTCGGGTTAGTCATCCAATCCATATCAGCGTGATAACCCCGCTCTAACCAGCTTTTTAGATGGGATACCGCCGAGTCTTGACTATCCACAGAGGCAATACCGACCCCATGGAAACCTAACTCTAGTGCTTTTTCTTTGATCTGTGTTTCTGTAACCATAGAAATATCTTAAGTCAAGTATTTGTAACAATTATTTACAATGATCAATTTATTGAGCCAAATCCCAGGCTCAACAGTTAGAAACCATGATCAACGAAGAAACTGTGGTTCCCGTCCCCGCTATATCATCCTCATACTAAATCCAGTTATTAAAAACTGATTATTTATTCTCGGTTTTGCATGAGTGCATGAGTAGAAAACGGGTTTCTCCGAGAAACCCGTTTTCTGTGCGTTACTCAACGGATTTAGTATAACTATTGACTTGCTCAATTAACACCCGTCCCTAAAATGACTTGTACTTTGCTAGTACAATTATAGTAAAATAAGAAAGATTAAAACAAATAACCATGTCTCAACCGATTACCATCGAAGATATCTATAAACTTTTTGAGAAAACTAACGAAAAGTTTGAACAATCACGCCAAGAATACGATCGCCGGGCCGCCGAAGCCAAGGACGAAGCCGATCGCCGGGCCGCTGAATACGATCGCCGGGCCGCTGAAGCCAAGGACGAAGCCGATCGCCGGGCCGCTGAATACGATCGCCGGGCCGCTGAAGCTAAGGCCGAAGCCGATCGCCGTTTGGCCGAGCTAGAGAAAACAGTGGCTAATACCAGTCGTGCGGTGGATAGTTTAACCACTCGCTGGGGAAGATTTGTCGAGGAATTAGTCGAACCTGCTGTTATTGGCCTATTTCGTAGCAAAGGTATCGATGTTAAAGAAACCTACAGTCGTGCCAGGGTAAAACGGCAAGGAATAGCCATGGAGATTGACATTTTAGCCGTCGATGAAACCGAGGTAGTTTTAGTAGAATGTAAGTCTCGTTTATCGAAAGATGATGTCAACGATTTTTTAGAAAAATTAAGTCGATTTAAACAAGCATTTCCCCATTATAAGAACTATCAGGCTTATGGTGCAGTGGCGGGAATAGAAATAGACGAAGGAGTAGATCGTTATGCCTATAAACAGGGTTTATTTGTGATTAAACCATCGGGAGAAACGGTAGAAATTATTAATGATTCTGGTTTCGAGCCTAAATTATGGTAGGAGAAAGATGGGTCTTTCATCTGGCAAAGTATTGGCAGCAGGTTTAATTTTTCCAACCTAGCACTAAACTAACTTATGGATACGATGCACGATTAAGTAGTTGGACAAAAGTAAAGTTAACTGTAGGGTAAGGAGTCAGTAGCCGGTCGTCAGGAGTCGGTCGTCAGTAAGAATTGCGGCAATTTACATTTCTTAAGATAGACAACAGAATTTATGTCCGACTACTTAGTATTCATATTTTGATTCAGCAAACCCTAATTAATTTTTGAAGATTCAAAAACCGCAAAAATAAGGACTAAATCACCTAAAATCTGTGAATAGCTGGACTTCCCCGTTGACAAAAGGCCATAACCTGTGCTGTAGAAGGGATTAAGAGAATTTCCGCCGCCCCGTTACTGGGTACAAATCAGGGAAACTCCCAATAAATCTAACGCT
>NZ_SFBO01000053.1:0-42230 GCF_007095705.1 Microcystis sp. Msp_OC_L_20101000_S702 | reverse complement strand
GTCCATTAAGAAATGTTACAAATTACATGGGTACATTAAGAAAAGTTAAGGGGCGTATCCATTGATGGATAAGGGTTTTCGGCTATTATAGTATATATGTATGGGGGAAGTTCAGTTATATCGCCGTTGCCATCAACTCTGAGCAAGGAATTTCCCCCCGCATCGGTGGCATAAATAACACCATTTTGCACAACGACGGAGAATTCTCATTTTAAGGTTTCATGACATTAAAACCCTTGCACCTAGAGGGGTTAATAATTCTTAACGAATCTCTAGATCGCTGAAACAACGCAAAATCGTTTCAAAATGAGAATTGCTGGTTGATCATAAACCAGACATCGGTTCGCGCTGTAAAAAACCAGAGCTAACAACTTGGCAATCTCATTTTGTATAAACCTCACTTTTATTTGGGTCTTAAATGGGATACATTATAGGGGAATCTTAGCGACAAGTTGACGCAATTCCTGATTAACCTATGACTATAGCCCTCGATCGCTTACCCCAATCTTGGCAGGGTTTAGCCCATCGTTTAACTTATAAGTATTTTCAGGCACGCATTGATATACCCAAAGACCCCTATAAAATTCTCTTTCGTCCCCAACCCTATCAGGTTTTATTTATTCTTAGCCATATGCGATCGGGTTCGTCTTTATTGACCCATATCCTCAATTCTAATCCTGAAATTATCGGTTTTGGCGAAACTCATCTGGTTTATGAGAGTGAACAGGATTTTAAAACTTTAATGTTTAGACTCCACTGGCGTTTGAAAGATTTAAACATGAATCATAAATATATTTTAGATAAAGTTCTTCACGATGAGAAGTTTTTAGATCATAGTTTTTTGCAATCTGATGCGGTTAAGACCATATTTTTACTACGAGAACCGAAGCGCACTTTAGCTAGTATTCTAGATATTAAACCCCATCACAATGAGCAGCAAGCCCTGGGTTATTATACTGGTCGTTTAGCCACCTTAGAAAGTTATGCCCGATTAATTAACAGTCAAGAAAAGAGTTTACTTATCACCCACGATCAACTATTAAACCAAAGTCAATTGGTCTTTAATAGTTTACAGAGTCATCTCGATACTAAAACGGGATTTTCTGAAGAATATCGAGTTTTAAACACTACTGGCATTCGTGGGCTAGGCGATTCTTCCGAGAATATCAGAGCGGGTAAAATTATTAAACAAGCCAGAAAATTAGATATAGAAATTTCCGACGATGTTTTAACCCAAGCCCAAAAAGCCTACGATCAATGCTACGAAACCCTTAGCCATTATTGTCATTGTATCTAAGCTGAATTGGGGATGAGCAATAGCCTTGATTCTCTCCTCGGAGTCCCAAGAAAACCCCCCTAATTCAACTCTAGGTTGATCCTTTAGTAGGTTCGATTAGCCTTCAATATTAGCAATTGTAAAGCCCATCTGACACTCGTAGAGATTGGGCTGTTGGCTGCCCCCTTTGCCTAGGGAATGACCACAGCCTAGTTTACCCTCTCGCCACCGGGGTTGCCCCTGCTGGTTGGCTAAAAGACAGCCCTGACACACAGAACCCGTATCGAGAATGTGTTCGTCGGTTAAGATCACTAACATGACGTTCACCCCTATTAATCTCCGATCATTCTTGTCTCCATTGTAGGAGGTTTTTTCTGAGATGTAGTGCCGCGCTATACATTCCGCTACTTTTTGGCTTTTTTTCGCCTGGACTCTTGTTATACAAGGTATTTACCGATCAATTGTGAATACTCAGAAGATAAGGCGGCTCTTCTAGGTTCTGTGTGAGGATGTTATAATATCAATACAGAATAGGAGGTGGGTTATCTGGATAAATTTTGATCAACTCCTCGATTTACCAAATGTAACAGTGGTCAATTATCAAAAAATTGAGAAGATATTAAGACTTAAACAATTTAACAACAACCAGCGGAAGTCATGGGAGATAAACCCTGTATTCTTGGTTAGCGAGTCACCCTCAGAACCTAACTTAAAAACTTTATGAACGCACCCGAATTAGCCATTGCTACCGTTGGTTTAACCAAACAATTTGACCGCCATGGGGCTGTTAATCAAGTAGATTTACAGATTGAAGCGGGGGAAGTTTACGGGTTAATCGGTCCAAATGGAGCGGGAAAAACCACTTTAATTAGGATGTTAGCGGCAGCGGAAGAACCGACAACGGGAGAAATATATCTGCACGGAGAACGTCTTTTAAGAGATGAGAGTAATCCCCGTCTCAAAAGAAATTTAGGTTATCTACCCGATAATTTTCCCCTCTACGATGACCTAAATGTCTGGAATTATCTGGATTATTTTGCCCGTCTTTATCATATCCCTCGCTCCCAACGTCATCGCCGCATTTATGAGGTTCTAGAACTGGTACAATTAACCAATAAAAGTCATAATTTGATCGCTACTTTATCCCGGGGGATGAAACAACGTTTAAGTTTAGCCCGAACGATTATCCATGAACCTTTAATTTTACTTCTCGATGAACCGGTTTCTGGATTAGACCCGATCGCTCGCCTACAATTTCGTGAGATTATTAAAGTCTTACAATCGGCAGGTATGACTATTTTAATTTCCTCCCATGTCCTTAGTGATTTAGCGGAACTTTGTACTTCTGTGGGTATAATGGAATTAGGTTATCTAGTGGAAAGTACCTCTTTAGAGGAATTAAATCAACGTCTAGCTGGTCAATACTTGCAGATTACGACTCTAGGCAATTTAGAAGCCTTAGAAACCGCTCTTAAACAATGTGTTTTTGTGGAAAGTTGGCAAAGAATTATTAATACTAATACTCTCCGAGTTAAATTTACGGGAACCCTAGAAGATAGTGCCGAATTGTTGAAATCTTTAGTCGTTTCTGGCCTGGCCTTAAGGGAGTTTTATACTTGCCGCGAAGATTTAGAAACTATTTTCCTAAAACTGGGACATCGACAGGCATCTTAAGGGGAAATAATAACTTTCAATCTAACTAGATAGTAACTTTTCGACTAATTTAATTTGCTCCTGACTAAAACCCGCTTCCTTCAGATGTGCCAGAAACCATTTTTGTCGATAACGACCGTCTAAATCCCTAGCCTTTCTATAGGTATCCCGCGCTTTTTTACTATCACCTTGATCTAAATAAATCATTGCCAAAGCCACAAGAGGATGGGGATTATTTGGCTCTAATTTAACTGCTTTTTTAGCGTTAGTAATAGCTGAATCAAAATCTTTTAGGCGATGATAGACGAGGGATAAATTATAGTAGGCGATTTCATTATCGGGTTTTAAACTAGCGGCTTTAGTATGAGTGACTACGGCTTTTTCAAGATGACCACCGACAAGATAAACAATACCCAAAGCATTATAAGCAGCCACATGATCGGGAGCAATTTTAATCGTTTCTTCGAGGGTTGTTTGTGCCGCTAAAGGTTGTTTAGCTAGGTGTTGTGTCCAGCCTAAAATTACTCTCCCGTCTAGATGATTGGGGTTTAACTGTACCGATTTTTTTAAAGCCTCAATACTTTTGATAAAATCTCCCTGTTGACGATACTGTAATCCCAATTGACGATAACGATTAGCAGCCTTAATGTCTGATGGGGGAATAATCGGACTGGCAGAAGGAGAAATGATTATCTTAGCCGTCGGTTCTTTTTTAGGGGGAGAGGGGGGACTACAGCCCCAAAAAACCGGGGAACTAAACATGATCAAGATAGTCAGGATTCGATAACTATTCATGGGACAATTAATACCAGTCCAATTGTTAAGGGTGTCATCAAATTATGAATTATTCCCCCGAATCCGTGCAACGGCTGCTCGATTCCAATGATTATGGCGATCGCTTATCGGGAGTTAATCAACTGCGTTATTTAGCCCCAGAAATCGCCTTCGAGATGTTACAGCCTTTAATTAACGATAGTAACGCTAGGGTGCGTTATTCGGCGGTAAGTCAGCTAGATATCCTCGGTCGTCAGAATCTCGATCTGGCCTTAACTATTCTACGCGATCGCTTGTTAAATGATCCCGAAGCAGACGTGAAAGCGGCCGCGGCCGATGCGATCGGGGGGTTAAAATTAACGGCAGCCTACGATGATCTGGTGGCCGTCTATGAACAATCCAGCGACTGGTTAATTCAATTTAGCATTGTGGCCGCTTTGGGCGAATTGGGGGAACCCCGGGGCTTTGAACTGCTCGAAATCGCCCTAAACTCCGATAATGAACTGGTAAAAACGGCCGCCGTTAGCGCTTTTGGGGAACTAGGCGACCCTCGCGCCGTCTCTTTACTCGTCCCCTTGGCTAATGATGATGACTGGCAACTGCGCTATCGTCTTGCTCAAGCTTTAGGCCGCTTAGGGGGGGAAGATGCGATCGCTGTTTTGACCCAGTTAACCAGCGATAAAAGCGCCCAAGTTGCCCAAGAGGCCCGCAATAATCTCGTTCAAGGGTGATGCAGAATAGTTGATTTTTGTCAATACCATTTACAATAAACTTTAATTAAGAATCGTTAACAAAGGTAAAGCGATGGAACAATTTACCCGTTTAATCTTGCTCGTCAGTCTCCTTGCGGGGGGCTGTTTCTCTGCCTCAATTGCGATCGCTGATAATCCGGCGGGGGCAATCGTGAGCAAGGATTCACAGGTTAACGAACTACTGCGTCAAGCGCGGCAATTGGTCAAAAATGGCAATTATGGGGAAGCTATAGCCGTTTACGAGCAGGCTGCCGCCCTTGATGGCAATAATGCCAAAATTTTCTCTGGGATCGGCTTTTTACAAACGCGGCAAGGGGATTATAACGCCGCCGCCCAAGCATACCAAAAAGCTTTAAGTCTCGATCCGAGTAATCCCGACTTTTTCCATGCTCTCGGTTATAGTTTGGCTAATATCGGCGATTACGACAATGCAGCCACCGCTTACTACTACGCTATCCAAATAGAACCGAAAAACGTCCAACACTACCTCGGTTTAGGGGTGGTATTATTACGGCAAAAAAACTATGCAAAAGCGGGCGAAGTTTACCAATGGATTTTAGCTCTCGACCCCAATAATCAGCAAGCCCACGAAATCATGGGTAAAGCCTTGATCGAACAGAATAAAAGCAGCGAAGCCTTCGATTTTCTCCAAAAATCCCTGCAAAGATTCCCTAACAATAGTGAATTAAGATTGCAACTGGCCAGCCTTTTGCTCAAACAGGGCGATTTAAATGGTGGAACCCAAATTTTAAAGGAAATAGAGCGACAAAGTGCAGGAAATTTTTTAATTCAGCTAAAAATAGGGATTTTACTCGAAAAACAAGAGCGTTTTGACGAGGCTCTCCCCTTTTATCGTCGGGCTGTTTTCCTAGAACCCCAATCGTTGGAAGCACAAGCGGGAATCGGTCGCATCCATCTGGCCAGAAAAGATTATCTTGCAGCAATTATCGCCTATCAAGATTTGGCCGAAATCGCCCCCAATAACGCTGATGTCTATCTTAATCTCGGTCGGGCCTACGCGGGCCGAGGACGAAAAAGAGAGGCGGAGGAAGCTTTTAAGCAAGCGCGAGCGGTTTATGTGCTGAAAAATAATCAATCCGGCCTGGAGGAAGTGGATGCCCTGCTGAAGAAATTGCTTGAGTAAAACCAGATCAGTTATCAGTTATCAGTTATCAGTTATCATACTAAATCTAGTTATTAAAAACTGATTATCTGTTCCCTCTTTTGCCTCTTGCCTCTTGCCTTTTGCCTGTCCTCATAAGTATCCTATGCTCAACGGATTTAGTATCGGTTATCAGATTTGAGTTTTCAGTTCACTGATGACTGTTTAGCGATTTAAGGAGTGATTTAGACAGTCAATAGTTTATTCCCAATCGATCGGCAGCCATTGATGATCTAAAACCTGTTCGAGATTAAAAATTATCTGACTGGGTAAACCGCCGGGGGATAAACCCATTTTTTTCCGGACGGCCTCTAAAGCTGTATGGTAGGATGGCTCAAAAATCTCCCGAAGATAGGGCTTTAAACTAGGGCTATCCTCCAGTAAATCTTGAATTTCTGCCCGAAAATTATTGATTTCTCCATTCCAATGATTACCATTCCGGTCTCTTTCCGATTGCCAGTAAGTTAATTTGAGTAAATGTTCTAGGAGACGAGTTAAAAGACTTTTGAGCGCGTGTCTTTCACTTCTCCCCATCGATTCAATCTCCTCAATTAAATTGTCTAAATCCACCTCGGCAAACTGGCCTTTTTTTAATTGTTCTGCCGTGGTTTTTAGCCAGAGATAAAAATCTTCTTCGTATAGTGTTGGGGTCGCTGTTTCTGTTGATCTAGTCATGACGGAACTGCCACAGGTGAAAACTAATCGGGATTCTATATTAATTAAACCCAAAAAAAAGAGAGCTTGAACTCTCCTTCTTGGTTATTTGCTAATCTTACTAACTAGCGACAATATATTCCTTGACGTTGGCCCGGCGACGGCGCAAATGAGCTAGGGCCTGGTGTTCTAATTGTCGCACCCGTTCCCGACTGATGTTCATTCTCTGACCGATTTTGGCTAGGGATAACTCCTTGCCATCGGTTAAACCGAAACGGAGAGTAATCACTTCCCGTTGTTGGGGGGTTAATTCGGCCAGGAGATTGGCTAAGTCTTGCCGTAATAACTCTTGGGTGATGAAGGTATCGGGAGAAACTCCGCTATCTTCCAATAATTCCGACAATTCCGTATCTTGGTTATCGCCGACGCGCACATCAAGGGAGATAGGTTGACGAGCCATACTGAGATATTCGCGGATTTGAGCGGGTTCTAGCTCTAATTCCAGGGCAATCTCGGCAGGGGTGGCACTTCTTCCCAGTTTTTGGGCGAGTTCGCGCTGGGTTCTTTTGATTTTATTCAGTTTTTCGGTGATATGGATGGGTAAACGAATGGTGCGGGCCTGTTGAGCGATCGCACGGGTAATCGCTTGTCGAATCCACCAGTAAGCATAGGTAGAAAATTTATAACCTTTGGTGGGATCAAATTTCTCTACACCCCTTTCTAATCCCAGACTACCCTCTTGAATTAGATCGAGGAATTCCATGTTCCGCTTTTGATATTTCTTTGCGATCGCAACTACCAAGCGGAGGTTAGCCTCAATCATTTTCCGTTTAGCTCGATCGCCAGTTTTCAAGGCGCGATCCAGTTCATTTTCGCTTAAATTCACCGAATCCGCCCACTCCAAGCGCTGTGGTTCCCGTCCTAATTGTTTCGATAGTGCTTCTTTCGCTTCTAACAGGCTCATCATCCGTTGGACTTGTTTGCCGTAAATAATTTCTTGTTCGTGAGTTAGGAGGGGAACCCGCCCAATTTCGTGCAGATAGGTACGCACCATATCGGCATTGAGGGTGGGCTGTGGTTGAGTTTGGTTGGTTTTTGCTGTGGGCATTGGTTTGGTGGTGACTCCTTGACACAGAAAAAGTCTGTTACTATTCCGACTCGCGGGTGAGTCTGGCTTATCTGAAGTCGGTATGAGTTCGATTCGGAATTCCTTTGATTGTATCCTGTGCTTTTAGACGCAGACAATCCCCTAAAGGTTCAAAGCTAATTCATTCTTTGGTATGATGTTAGGTTTATCCTTTTTCCCCCAACATTTAGAACAAAAGTATTACAGCCTAGAACTATCAACTACAATCGCTTGTTTTTGGGTCGCTTTTTCCCGAATCCTCGGCAGTGCCGCTGATACTGTTAGGTAAGATTACAAGACAAAAAGGTGATTTTCCCGATTAGTCATAAACAATTTGGCTGACTTCCGACCCTTTCGCCCTCAGCTTTGAGAGGAAGACTGACAGCCGAGAACCGACTTCTATATATATAATGACCGATCAACACCAGCAAAGTGAGATGTAATCATTGCGGATTTCCGAACTATTTTCTGTAGTATTTGTTACAAAATGCCAAATTAGCCGCGATTGAGAATCGGGAAAAATTGTTATAAAAATTAGGATTGCTAGGAGGGTAATAACTATCATAGAAACAGCAGGGCGGAGATCGGGATAAATTATCGTTTAAACCAAGCTCGATCGCAGTCTCCACAATGCCGTTCTGTGGAACTCCTGAACAATGAGGACTTACTATGACTAAAACCGTCGTTATCGATCCCGTCACCCGGATCGAAGGCCATGCCAAGATCTCGATTTTCCTTGACGATGGGGGGGAAGTGGATGACGTGCGTTTTCATGTGGTCGAGTATCGTGGTTTTGAGAAATTCTGCGAGGGACGGCCGATGTGGGAGATGGCGGGAATTACTGCCCGAATTTGCGGCATTTGCCCCGTTAGTCACCTACTTTGTGCCGCCAAAACCGGCGATAAAATTCTAGCGGTGCAAATCCCCCCTGCGGGGGAAAAACTGCGGCGCTTGATGAATTTGGGACAATTAACCCAATCCCATGCTTTAAGCTTTTTTCATCTTAGCAGTCCCGATTTTCTGCTTGGTTGGGAAAGTGACCCCGCTAAACGGAATGTGTTCGGTTTAATTGCGGCCGATCCCGACCTAGCGCGAGCAGGCATCCGTTTACGTCAATTTGGACAGAAAGTTATTGAACTTTTGGGAGCAAAAAAAATTCACCCCGCTTGGTCTGTCCCGGGGGGTGTGCGTTCCCCTTTAAGCGAAGAAGGGCGACAATGGATTAAAGAACGACTGCCGGAGTCTAAAGCGACTCTTTACACGGCTTTAAACCTATTTAAAGGACTTCTGGACAATTTAACCACAGAAATCGCCGCTTTTGGTAATTTCCCTTCTCTATTTATGGGATTGGTTGGTAAACGGGACGAGTGGGAACACTACGGTGGTCATATTCGTTTTACCGATAGTCAAGGCAATATCGTAGCCGATAACCTGAGCGAAGACAATTATCGCGATTATATCGGCGAATCAGTTGAAAAATGGTCTTATTTGAAGTTTCCCTACTATAAACCCCTCGGTTATCCCAATGGTATCTATCGAGTTGGTCCCTTGGCCCGCTTAAATGTTTGTTCCCATTTTGGCACGGAGGGAGCAGATATCGAGTTACGCGAATATCGCCATCGGGTCGGTGGTGTAGCAACCTCTTCTTTTTATTATCATTATGCTCGTTTAGTCGAGATTTTGGCTTGTTTAGAACAGATTGAACGTTTAATCGATGATCCCGATATAGTTTCTCAACGCTGCCGGGCCGAAGCAGGAATTAATAATCTGCAAGGGGTGGGAGTTAGTGAAGCGCCCCGGGGTACTTTATTCCATGATTATAAAGTGGATGAAAATGGTTTGATTGAAACGGTGAATTTAATTATTGCCACAGGTAATAATAATTTGGCGATGAATCAAACGGTGAAACAAATCGCCCAACATTATATCCATGGTGGCGAAATTCCCGAAGCGATGTTAAACAGGGTGGAAGCGGGTATTCGTTGCTATGATCCCTGTTTAAGTTGTTCCACTCACGCTATGGGACAAATGCCGCTACAGCTAGAGTTAGTTAATGCAGCTGGTGACGTGATTAATACTCGACAAAGGGGTTAATTATCTAAGTTGTTAGGGTGTTGGGAAATAGGGCAAATTCCTCCTAACACCCGGGGCTATTTCATTTTAGATGATAAGATATTGGGGGAAAATAAAACGGTTCTTCGGTTTGTCTTATGCAACGTACAGGGTTATAAGGAATCAAACTATTATAGAGAAAAACATTTGGCGATTTTTGTCAATTGTTTTCAATCTAGAGCGAACTAAATCAATTAAATCTCTTGCCAGATAAGGATTTAGTGGATTTATGCCGCACTATCGAACCATAACAAGTAACGAAGAGCCAAAAAATTTTTCTGTTTCTTTTTGGGGCGTTCAATGGGAGTTTCCGTTACATCCACTACCCTTACGACCGGTATCTCTGCTTGATTTAGTAGAGCTTTTTTTCCTTTTAAACGGAAGTTTCCCGATTGTGAAAGCATTTTTTCCGTCTTATTTACAGCCTATAGTTAATTCTGATATTTGACCGCTTGTACCAATGTGAAAATATGTTCTATATTCTCGCCAATATTCGGCTCTCCCAGCTTTGGTGGGTAAAATGTATTCTAAGATACATTTCTCAAGAGCGAGGGGGTGGAACGAACCACAAAGACACAAAGGACACAAAGATCGATCGATCCTATGTCAATTAAACTTATCACACAGAACCTAGAAGAGCCAATATTCTAACGTTACTAAAACTTGTTCTTCTATAGATAGTTTAGGTTTCGGTCCGCTTTTAGATACTGAATTAGAGTCGGCTTCAACACTTTTTACTGATTCTACCATCCTACCATCTTTCTATAGGTTTGTTTATACACACCGAAACGGCGTTTGAACTGTTCATCTGATAAGTTTTGATAATCCATATTTTTGCTAATAAACATAGCAAAAGTATGGATGATTTCCTGACCTAAGATCACATTTTATTCTTTTTTCCACTTCCATCTAAAAATCGAGAAAAAAGCAAGGCCTTCCATTATACCATAAAAAAATTATGCAAGAGGTCTAATTAGCAGCCCCAATCAAAATAAATAGCGACCAAAAATAAGGGTGGGGATACTTTTCGATCAGGCTTAATTTTGCCTCTCTCATCGATGCGCTTTTGCTCATTCCTTTCTGGAGATTTTGATAGAATTCAGCCATCATAATCGAATTAATTGCCTCATAGGATTTGTCTTCAAATTTTTTGCCATCAGGCGCGTTCCAAAGACTGGCAATTACTGATTTAGCACCGGCTCTTTCTAAGACGTAAGCAAGTCCTGAAATTTCCTGGCCGTCTGCGTTGGCTTCCTTGGCGGTTTGACAGGCACTAAGAGTGATTAATTCGGTATTTTTTAAGCCTAATAATGCGGCATCAGCGATGTTATATTGCTCTTTATTGGCGAAAAGAATAGTATTAGCTTGCATACCCAAATTAGGACAGCCAGCGAGGTCAAAACAGCCGTGAGTTCCGAGGTGGAGAATGGAGAAACGCGCCGCTTGAATTTTAAATGTGTCTAGGGTGGCTTTTTCACCGAGATATTTTTCACTTCCCGGAAAGATTTTGCTGATAGTTTCTGCTTCTATTTCTGTGCCTTTAAGTTCTTCTTGGGTGGGTTTAGGGTTAGCAAATGCTAGACCTTGTAAGGGTTTTCTTTCGGTCGCGGGAGGAGTAGATGTGGAGATGCGAGTTAAATAATAAATCGGATATTTTTTTAGGAGAACTTGTTTATTTTTCTTATCGTAGAGAGTTTCAAAGGGAATATAGCGCAGTTGTCCGGTAGCGATGATGGCGATATTTTTCGGGGAACTGGTGGCGATTTGGGACTCAATGGGACGGATTAAAATCTCGTACAATTTACTGCTGGTAACGCGCCAGTAGGCATTTTTATCATTGTCTAATTGGGTACGGTATTCGCTGACGAGTTTATTCAATTCATCGCGTTTTGCATCGCTTTGGATAACGATTAATTTTTCTCTAGTAACGAGAAATAGGGCGACTTTATCGCGGAGGAGAACGGGTTGAATAACGAGGGTATCAGGAGCGATATTTTTCTGGAGTTGGGCGATGTCGGTGGGTTTAGTTTCAAAAAGTTCAGCAATTTCTGGATATTTCTCTCCGATAGTTTCCGCATTTTTATAGACTTTTTCCTCGAATTGTCGGATCTGTTGTGCCAGTTCTTCAGAGAATTTATCCTGTAGTTGTCGGCGCATTCCTTCGAGTTGTCGATTGTCGGTGTTCCAGTTATCAAGTGCTTTTTGTGCATCGGGATCAGCAACTTTGGCATTAATCAGGCGATTGTAATCGGCGAGATCGGCGGTAGTGGCGAGGTTTAGCCATTCAAAAGCTTTTTCGGGTTGGTTTTGTTGGATTAGGACTTCGGCGAGGGTGATAACGGTTCTTTCGTTAGAGGCTAAAAACGATTTTCGATTTTGACCTGCAATATTTTCCCTCGAAATATCTCCCCGTATCTTGAGGATAATGTTGAGGGACTCTTCCAAATTCTTGATCGCTTCTGCGGGTTGATTTATCTTTTGATAAGCAACTCCTAAATTATTTAAAGAATTAGCTTCCCCTTTTAGATCGCCTATTTTCCTCGCTATGGCTCGATTCTCTTGATGGTGATCGATCGCTTTCTGATATTGTCCGAGGGAAAGATAAGCACTTCCTAAATTGCCTAAAGAATCGGCTTCCCCTTTTAGATCGCCTATTTCCCTCGCAATGTCTAAAGTCTGTTTAAGGTAATCGATCGCTTTTTCGTACTCTCCGAGGAAGTAGTGAGCAACTCCTAAATTGTTTAAAGAAGACCCTTCCTCTTGGCGAAGGCCTATATCCCTCGCCATGGCTAAAGAGTCCCGGTGGTAATTGATCGCTTTTTGATACTGTCCGAGGGATTGGTAAGCATTTCCTAAATTGCCTAAAGATCTGGCTTTACTTCCTTGATCGCCTATTTTCTTCGCAATGTCTAAAGACTTCTGGTGGTCATCGATCGCTTTTTGGTATTGTCCGAGGGATTGGTAAACGTTTCCTAAATTGCCTAAAGAATCGGCTTGCACTTTTAGATCGCCGATTTTCTCAGCGATTTCTAAAGACTGCTGGTGGTAATTGATCGCTTTTTGGTACTGTCCTAGTAAGTGGTAATTAAGTCCTAAATTGTTTAAAGAGGCCGCTTCCCCCTGTCGATCTTTAATCTCCCTCCTGATGTCTAAAGACTGCTGATGGTAATCGATCGCTGTTTGATACTCTCCACGCGATTGGTAAGCGTTTCCTAAATTGTTTAAAGAATTGGCTTCTCCTTGGCGATTAACTATCTCCCTGTTAATGACTAAAGACTTTTCGTGGAGATCGATCGCTTTTTGATATTGTCCGAGGGAAAGATAAGCACTTCCTAAATTGTCTAAAGAAGCCGCTTCTCCCTGACGATTTTTGATTTCTTGATAAATTTTTAAGGCTTTTTCCCACGATTGCAAGGCTTCTCGAAACTGACTTATTTCATATTGTTGAACGCCTTGCTCGAAAAGCTTATCCGCTTCTTTTCGCTGTTTTTCTGCTTCCATTAATACTAAGAGTTTTTCAGCAATTTTTTCTAAATCAGCATCCTTAATTTCTTTTGCGATGGTTAAAGTCTGCTGAAAAAATTCTATGCTCTCCTTAAATTCTCCTAACTCATAGTAAGCCCCACCGAGATATAAAAAGGCGAGGGCTTCTACACGACGTTCTTTTGACTCTTGTGCTATTTTAACCGCATTTTCTAAAACAGAAATAGCTTGACGGTATTGACCGTCGTTAACATAGGCATTGCCTAAATTAGCGGTAGATTTAGCTTCTCCTGAAAGGTCTTTAATTTGCCGGTAGGCTATCACCGCCTGTTGACAGGATTGAATCGCCAATTTTACTTGATTATTATCAAGATTCTGGCGACATAATTGCAAAAGTTGATCCGCTTCTGCTTTCCTCGCATCCGTATTTTGCGCTATTACCGCAGGGACGAGAGAGGAGAGTTTCCCGTTAACAACTGGTAGGGTGACGGTAGCCACTAGAGAAAGGGTAAGTAAGGCGTAAAATTTGGGATTCATAGTTATTTCCGCTATCAGTTATTAGTTAATACACCTCATCATGAGTTCCAATGTTAATCAAAACTATCCTATCTGTTTGAGTTTTTTCGTCTCGTTCCAAATAGAAAATGATGCGGCAATCATAACTACAGGAACAAGCTCTCAATTCCTGATATTCTCCCCTGACTCGATTAACATTTCTTGCTGTTCCCTGGGTAAGCGTAGGCTGCTGCCAAAGAAGCCATGTCAGGATGCGACTCAGAATAAGCCAGAAAATTTTGCGGTCGGGAAAGTGCGCTTTCTAGCAACCCCTCATCTCGAATACCCTCTAATCCACCATGCTCGGCTATTTGGCGGTGATGAATCGCGAGAGCTACCCCATCAGCTATCCAGATTAGCTGGTTCATGAGCCTAAGTTGCCAGCTTTCTCAAAACATTCCAGTCTTCGCGCATCACTTCCTCCGCCACTTCCATTTGCTGGACAAATTCGGGGTCGTAGGGTGTAAGCTCAAAGCCATTCGGCGTTTCCAAGAGGTAGAGCATATCGCCTTTACTAAGGCGCAGCTTCTCCACCAACTCTTTCGGGAAAATCACCCCCATAGAGTTCCCTACCGTTGTGACTTTTAACTTAATCATCGTTTTTTGACTGAGTAAATATATCAATTATAGCACCTCCCATATTTCCTGAATTTCTCACATCACTTAACAATTTAGTATTAACTTTCCGAACCATTGTCTAATCTCTTGTTTTTCACTCTCTTCCAACGGAAAATCAATATTTTTGAATCGTTCGGCCGTTCTCTGTTTGACTCCTAAAATCTCAATCCCTACAATCCTATCCGTCTCATCGTAATCATAGACAATCCCCAGCGCTACTTCCTCAGAATCAATAACCTTTCCCTCAAAACGACGAATATAAGCGGCATTAGCGGCTTGATCATAGTCTATTTTCATAGTTTCCCCTTTAATCGGCGTTCAAAATGGACAGTTACCAAAAGATTATAATTACTAAGTAGGTAGGCGTTAAAAATTATCAGAAACCCCCCTTATCAAGGGGAGCATGGGGGATCGCCACCCCCCTTATCAAGGGGAGCATGGGGGACCGGCACCCCCCTTATCAAGGGGGGCAGGGGGGATCGAACCTAAAATCCATTTTTAATTTAATTATAACCAGCTACTTATATTGTTCACATCAAACAAAAATACCCATGAAAACTAGACAAGAATACCTCAACGCCCTAGTCAACTTTGACCAACCCCTATCAACTATCCTCCCTATCCTAAAAACCTTTCCTTGGGACAGTAGCGAAGCAATTATCACCCTAAAAAAAGAGCATCTGATCGATATTCTCGATCGCTATCTCAATAACGCTCTATCTGCCACCGACCTAGAAAACTGGGCCGATGCCATCGAATGCAGAGAAGATATCGCCTATAAAACAGATGAGGAAAATCTCATCAATGACATCATCTTTGACCTCGCTAACCCGACCTTAAACGATCCACTATCACCAAAAACAATCGAACAATACATCAGCCAACTTTCCCATTTAAAGTCTTCCTTAATTGCTTAAAAAATAGACCTCTATTTTGTGAATTTTAATGGGGGTTTACTTGAATCTCAATTTTGTCCGAGGGGTTAAATTTAATTTCCTCGACAACGTAGGAACGGTTACGCACCACATCCTCGATCCCTCCTATTTCTAGAGAATCTAGCGAGGTTATAGTTACTTCTGCTTTTCCTTCATTAACATCAACAATTTTGAAGTTCTGTAGGGGTTCCGTCCAGCTTTGTCTATTCTGTTTTGGATTGCTTGATCCCCCTTCCCCACGAATAACAAGCCTTCCGCTTTTGATAATAACCTTCCCTTGAAACTCTATCTGTTTGATCTCTTTCATTGCCACTTCTTTTGTTTTTGATTCTCTCCCTAAAGCGATCGTTTTTGTTGGAGAATCGAACTTGATTAATCTCCCAGATAGAGAAGTGCCATTTTTTAAAGATACTTTTGTATCATCCGGCATGAATACGGGAATTTTCTTGACGGGAGATCGATCGCCGGTGGCTGGTAGATGATAGCCAGCAAGAGAGGCGATAAAAACTAGGCTAGTTGCGGTTATTATTGGGTAGAGTTTTTTCATCTTTACCTTGCCTGAATGATCGGGATTTAGTTGGTTCTGTTTTCGATCTTGGATGCGGTGGGTTAGGAGTAACAGTAACCCAACCTAGGGTTTTTTCTAGAGGGTTTTTTCCATATTTTAGCGTCAGGATTGTCAAAGGGGAAGCGTTTTATCTTCTCTTTATGTTAAAACTTATGAAGGTACTCCTTTATGCGGTAAGCGATAGAAATATGACTCTACAAGAGCTAATGCGGTGGGCGGAAAAATTATCCGCAATCGAGAAACGGCAACTGATCGAAAAAATTACCGCAGAAATGGCATCGGAATCGGCAGAAGTTAATCAACCCCGTCCCTCTTTATGGGGTATATGCGCCGATTTAGGACAGGCTCCCTCGGCTGAAGATATCGATAAAACCCGACGAGAAGCGTGGGGAGATTTTACGGCAGAGGATCTTTAAGTGTTAAAAGCAGTTTTAAGTAGGTAGGCGTTAAAAATTATCAGACACCCCCCTTATCAAGGGGGGCAGGGGGGATCGGCACCCCCCTTATCAAGGGGGGCAGGGGGGATCGAACCTGAAATCCATTTTAAATTTAATTATAACCAGCTACTTAGATACTCATGCGGTTATCTGGTATTTTTATATCGAATTATTGCGGCAACCGCCCTATATTTAAACGGTTCCTTAATTAGCCGAGATCGAAAAATTCAATTATCAACGGTTAATACGATCTGGTAGCAACGAACTAATCAAATTCCTATTCCCCGAATATAATTGGATGCGGTGGGTTAGCGCTACTCGTAACCCAACCTGCGGTTTTTGTCAATATATTTTTACTTTCCGAAACCTTTGTTCGGGCGGTTTTGTTTGGCAATACGGAGGGCTTTTCCGGTTTTGCCATCCTGTAGTGCGATCCGCATCGATCGCTTTTTCTGGTAGGATTGAATATCCGCCGCTAACGGATGATCGTTATCGATGCGTAGATGGGTTAAAGAACAGATAAGACCCGTTTGTTTTCCCAATTCATTTTTTAGGAAACAAATAATTCCCCCCTCGTCTCCCGTGTAGAAAATTTTATCGATCGAAAACTGGTGATCGGGTTTGTATCGCTCGCCTTTTGTTTCAGCTAGTTTTAACGTTTCGGGAGTTGCACGCACAGGGATTGGTAAACTCGCTTCCATTTTCTCAATTAACAAACGAACTTGTCGGGGATCGTCGATGGACATGGGTTATTCTCCTTGATAAAATACAAAGAACTGGCGATAGAACCCGATCGATCGAGTAGGATAGCGATCGAAAACGCCAATCAGGGACATTTTACCGTGAGCGCTCCGAATTCGCCCCCTCCCGGAACACAGATACTAGGAACCTTCGCCAGTCTTCTCGGTTTGCTGGGGATTTTTCTCTATTTTACGGGATGGATCTATCGGTGGGCCTATTTCGGCTGGTTTAGCCTTGAGATTAACCGTCTGGACTTGCCCTTGCGTTCCTTCCTTTTTGTGCCGATACAGGTCTTCTGTGGCGATTTCGGGGCGTTTCTGCGAACTTTTCTGGCGCTGGTTGCGGTTGCCTTTGCGATTCAATTTACTCTCTGGATTTTGTCTCCCCTGCCATCCTATTCAATTGTCAGTCAATCTAAACGGAAATTTCATCAAATATTTCACCCCCTAGGTTTATTAGTCCGGGGAATTCCCGAAGCTCTCCGAAAAGATTTGATCGCTGTTATTTGGCTATTAATTATACTTTTTTGGTTAGCTCGAATTCAGGGCTCGATCGATGCCCGTCGCGATGCAGTTAATGATACTTCTACCTTACCAGTTATCACTTTAGTTTTACCGGAAAAACAGATAGCGATCGGTCGTAATCCAGAGGATGTTTTTACCGATCCTTCTCTCAAAGGTTATCGAATTATCGGTGAGACTAAATTACTCGAAGAGCTGCGGGGAAAAGAAACGAATGATAGCAAAGTTAATCCCCCGCGAGTTTGGCGGTTATTAATCCAAAATAACAATTGGACTTATGTTTTTCGCGGGTTATCCCCTCAGTCGGCAGAAAATGAACGTCCGGCGATTCTAGCCATTCGCGAGGATAAGGAGGGACAATTGATGATTCTCGCGCCGGATGTCCCACAATCCCGATGAGAGTCAATCGGGGAAATGATCAAATTATCCTTGAACATCGAAGCTTACTGCTATAATTACTTACGGACAAAGATAATAAATAAAATTTATGGGCGACTTTTTTGATAACGTGAGCCGTTACCCCCGCTATCTGATTAGCTTTAGTTTAGGGATTTTCTTCGCCTTTTTTGGCTGGTTGGCCCCTTTATTAAAAAATCCCCTCACAGCGATCGCACTTGTCGGCTTTCTGGGGGGAACTTTCGCCTTTCTTTATTTCACCCTCAAAGCCATGCTCGGATTAGCTTGATACAATGGTAAGGGTTTCGCTGTTTTTAGAGGAGGAAGAATTATGGCTAACGACCGTCGAGTATCTCGCGTGTCCTCGCTAATTAAGCGCGAGGTCAGCCAAATGTTATTAATGGAAATTAAAGATGATCGCGTCGGTGCCGGTATGGTGAGCGTTACCGATGTGGACCTCTCCCATGACCTACAACACGCTAGGATTTTTGTGTCTATCTACGGCAACAAAGATGCAAAGGCCGAAACTATGGCCGGTTTAAAAGCGGCTGCGGGATTCGTCCGACGTGAACTGGGTCAACGCATCCGTCTCAGACGTACCCCCGAAGTGGTCTTCCTAGAAGATTCTTCCCTTGAACGCGGCGATCGAATGTTACACCTTCTTGATCATATTAAAACCGATCGACCCCCAGAAGATGACGATTCCGCTATCAGTGACCAGTGATCAGTAGAGGATAACTAAATTTAGGCAAAACTGGCAACTTAAAACTTAAACCTGATAACTGATAACTGATAACTGATAACTGAATAATGAGCGATCGCATTTTATCCCTAAAAGAACGTATTGGTCAGATGATAGTAGTCCGCGCTTCCGGCTATCTCTTTGACCAACAAATCCGCTATCCTGCTTGGGAACCTGTCAACGCCACCCTGAAACATTGGTTAGAAACCCTCCACCTCGGTGGGGTGATTCTGTTGGGAGGTAGCGCCGCCGAAATCGCTTTCCGCAGCCAACAATTACAAAGTTGGTCCGGCGATAATCATCTCCTCATCGCTGCCGATATCGAGGAGGGAGTCGGCCAAAGGTTTTCCGGCGCCACTTGGTTTCCCCCCCCGATGGCTTTAGGAAAAATAGCCGAAAAAAGCTTGACAAAAGCCACAGAATATGCTAGGGAAATGGGAGCAATTACCGCTAAGGAGGCTCTAGCGATCGGGATTAACTGGATTTTAGCCCCAATTGTCGATGTGAACAATAATCCCGACAATCCCGTTATCAATATTCGTTCCTTCGCCGAAACTCCCGAAATCGTCGCTAATCTAGCTCAAGCTTTTATTTTAGGGGCGGATTCCTATCCAGTTTTGACTACGGCCAAACATTTTCCGGGCCACGGTGACACCAGCAATGACTCCCATCTCGATCTTCCCATCATCAACCACGATCATCATCGCCTAGAAGCGATCGAATTGCCCCCCTTTCAAGCGGCGATCGAGTCGGGGGTTGATAGTATTATGTCAGGCCATCTGTTAATTCCCGCTTGGGATGCCGAATTTCCCGCCACTCTTTCCTCGAAAATTCTCGGGGAAAAACTGCGCCAAAATCTCGGTTTTCAGGGTTTAATTGTCACTGATGCCCTGATTATGGGAGGAGTGACTAAAATTGCCAGTGCTGCCGCCATAGCAGTGAGGGCGGTACAGGCGGGGGCCGATATACTGTTAATGCCACCCGATCCGATCGAAGCGATCGAAGCGGTGTATAGTGCCGTGCAAGCGGGTACAATTAGCGAAGCCAGAATTAATGATTCTTGGCAGCGTATTCAACGAGCAAAAGAGAAATTAGGGCAAAGACAGCCATCCTTAGAATCCTTAAGCAGTTTAGCGGCACCGCAAGCTCTAGAGATTGTCAGCGATATTTTAAAAGATTCCCAAACAGTTAGCGCTAATTTACCGATTCAAGCCACTCAAGGCCGCAATTTAATCATTATCGATGATTTACTCAACTGTGACTTTCTCGATCGCTCTTGTCCGGCGGTGACAATTCCCCGACAATGGGGTTATCAAACGCAAATAATCGACCGTAGCACCTTTAATCTGTCCCTCGTCTCCCCAGAAACGACTCTCCTACAAATATTTATCCGTGGTAATCCTTTTCGGGGTAGTGCCGGATTAGGGGAGGAAACGAAAGCTATCTATCAAGCTTTGCTGAAAACTGGACAAATTCAAGCATTGATTATTTATGGTAGTCCCTACGTTTTCCAGTGGTTTCGTCAACAAAGCGGAGAAATTCCCTATCTTTTCAGCTACGGACAACAAGCAAGCGCCCAAAAAATTGCCCTAGAAACTATTTTTGAGGGGCCCACTAGCGGCGAAAATCAGACCGATACTTTCGTTTAAGGGCAAAAATTGCCTAGTAACCATTGGGCAATGCGATCGGAGGCACCAGCCGCTCCCATTCTCTGACGACCATTAAAGGCGATTTCTTGCCACTTTGGGGGATTTTGTAATAAATATTCTAACTTGTCTGCCACTGACTCGGCACTATCGCCCAAGAGAATTGAACAGCCTAATAAACGCTGTTGCAGTTTGGCAAAATGGGGAGTAAATTGTGGTCCAGATCCCGCAATTGTGATCGCCGGTTTACCCAAACCGACGAACTGTTCCGTGGCAGTTCCCGCCATGGCGATCGCTAGATGGCAACGGACTAAATATTCGGCGTAATCCCTTTGAGAAATAGTTATAAATACCTCTTGACAAATAAACTTATTTGTGCTATATTCTCGCCAACCCCGGGAAATTAAAGCAGCCGTAAAAGATTCTAGGGGGAGAGAAGGAGCGATCGCCGCCAAAAATTCCAGCTTGTAATCGGGAAAACGGCCGATAATGGCGGCCACAGCTGCGAGAATTTGCTGCCAATTGTGGAGAGATTCGGGAAAGCGCGAACCGGGTAGCAGCAGAATATTTAGGCAATCTTGGGGAAAATCGCCCGTTATCGAGGGTAAAAGGTCATCCATCATCGGATTACCCCCATCGACAACGGCAATTGACCACTGTTGTAAAATTTTGCTAGTTAAACTATCCCGGGGAAAAACCCCCCGACAGCGAGGACGGGCCATTAACCAGCGTTCCCAGGGATAATAGTAGGAACCCCAGAGGTGATCGATCATCGAGCTACTATCTAACCATCCCTGCTCATCCCGGAGATAGTATTCCGATTTAGCCGTTCCCACAAAAGCATAATCTGTCCCGCTCAACCAAGCAAGGGCAAGGGGTAAGATATCTCCCACCGCGACAATTTTTCCCCTTTCTTGGCCCCAATTTCCGACCAGACGGTATTGACGGGAGGTTAATCCTAATAAACCCTCCCGCAGATCTCGCCATAATTGTTTGGGATCGCTAGTGATAAAACCCCCAGAGGGCATTTTTTGACCTCGATCGAGAAGGGGAATCCCCAGACGAGTATAAGCATAACCGTTACCCACTAGGGGTAAAGCAGTAATATCCGGACAGTGGGGAGATGATTGCAGTCTTTTAATAATCCGGATCGCGATCTCATCTTCACCGTGGCCATTACTCAAAAATAATAATTTCACTGTTCCCCTTAACTTCTAGCTTAAAGTCCTAAACTTCGGTTGTTTTATTCCCTTCGACCCTAGACAATGCTGATGGTTAGGGAACAATCAATTTTATAAAAGCAGTTAACCAACTCCCATTTAGTCTAATCTACCGGAAGGTTTCGCCGATCGCCTATCTCTGTCCTGATAGCGACCATTTGACCAAAGGTAAGACTAAGAGATAAGAGATTAGTTTAACTGCTTCTATTTTTATCGATCAAAAGACCAAATTTGGCCCCCCAGAGCCAAGAAGGTCAGAAAGCTGCTCTGATCGCTATATTAGAATCAGTGGTTAATTGGCATCCTAACGGGAAAAAATGATTATCGACTTACCCGATCGAGAAGCTACTGTCAATTTAGGCGAAAAACTGGGGCAAACCTTGGCCTCTGGCAGTGTAATTTTATTAAAAGGCGATTTGGGAGCGGGAAAAACCACCTTAGTACAGGGAATTGGCCTAGGATTGGGTATTCAAGAGCCTATAGCTAGTCCTACCTTCACCCTCGTTAACGAATATAACGAAGGCCGCCTTCCTTTGTATCATTTGGATTTGTACCGTTTGCAGGGTCAAGATATCGAGGCCCTGTACCTAGAAAATTATTGGCAGGGAATCGAGGTAGATTTAGGGATAGTGGCGATCGAATGGTCAGAACGTTTAACTTTTTTGCCAGAAAATTATCTAGAGATTACTTTACTCGATCGAGGCGAGCAGGGACGACGAGCGCTGCTCAATTTTGTCGGTGGGGACGAAAAAAATAGCGACCCCACAGGAGTCGCTATCAGCACTTGACTCTTTAAGCAATCAAACTTTAGCGGTAACTCTGGGCATCTAAGATAGATGTTGGGTTCGATCCCCCCTTAATCCCCCCTTATCAAGGGGGGAACTGATAGTTTTTAACATCTAACTACTTATAAGATGTAAAAAATAACTATTTTTTTACCTTTAATTTGCCCTTCCCACGGGGAAACTATCAGCTTTTCAGGGATATAATACTAAAAAAATCGGCAATTTCTGCTAATTTCACACTATCTTTAGATTTATCTTCTATCTTGATGTCTGATCGGTTTTGGCAGTGGTTGACCCTTTCCCCTCCTAGGGAATCGTGAAAAGAAAAAAAGAAGCGATCGAGTGCTAATTATGAGATGAGCGATGCAGGAAGAAAAAGCGATATTTAATATCAACAATACTTTTTATCGACCGGAGAGTAAAATCGTCCGAGATTTAGGAGTTTTAGGGGCGGCAATTGCCCAAAAAGAGCGGGGAAGTTTGCGCGTTTTAGAAGTAATGAGCGGCTCTGGTGTGCGAGCGCTCAGGTATTGGTTAGAAAGTGGTGCGGATTGGCTGTGGGTTAATGATGGTAATCCAGAAATTAAGCCAACTTTAGCGGCTAACTTAGAGAGTTTATTACAACAGAAACAAGGGAAAATAACCTATAAATCTGCTCAAGAAGTTCTCCTAGAATGTTATCTTGAAAAAGACCATTATGATCTAGTTGATATTGATGCTTTTGGTTCCCCTGCATCTCTGTTTAGTGCTATTCCTTTAGCCACTAAAATCGGTGGTTTAATTTATCTGACTAATACCGATGGACGGACGTTGACGGGTCATAATCTAGAAAATAGTTTAGCTGATTATGGAGCATCTGCTCGCAATCATCCGGCTGCCCACGAACAGGGATTAAGATTAATTATCGCCGGTTTGCAATTAGAATCGGCCCGGTTAGGTTTAGGAATTACGCCGGTTTTTTCCTTCTTTTTTGGTCAAAGTTATCGGGTGATGGTGCGGTTAACAGCTAATAGACAATTAAATAGTCATAACTACGGTTTTCTCGGTTATTGTCATAGCTGCGGAGAATATCAATCAGTGCCTTGGCCGAAGTTAGGCAAGATAGTTTGTTCTGGGGACGGACAACCTTTAACCTTAACCGGACCCTTGTGGTTAGGCAGTTTACACGATCGTTTTTATCTAGAAAAAATGGCAGATTTAGCCGATCAATGGCAGTGGAAAAAGGTAGTTAAATTGTTAAAAATAATGGGGGAAGAAAATGATTTTCCTCCCTATTTTTATAGCTTTCGGGAAATTGGTAGAAGGGGCAAATTAGATCTACCTAAAAAGGAAGATTTAATTGCGGCTCTCTTAGAACAAGGTTATCGAGCCGCTGCCACCCATATTAACCCGCAAGCGCTGAAAACTAACGCTTCTTTAGCCCAATGTATCGCACTACTCAAGGACTAATTAGTTAATACCAATAACTAGAACTTTGTTGGGGTTCAGGGGCAAAAGCTAACCAGTAGGGGAATTGTAAAAGAGCGAAATTCAGCCGTTCTTCGGTATCATCGATGATAATGAGCGGTGAATACTTATCGTCGATTAAACGTTCCGCTTTTTGAATTAAAGCTTCGGGAGACTCAAAGAGAACGATGCCGCGGTCAGGTCCAAAATCGGCGCGGGAAATGCCGAGACAATCTTGGAGACCGCGCCGCCATTCGCCTAAACGTTCGGGACTATTAGCCAGAACGAGAGAACGGAAGCGATCGCCTTGTAATTCCGCCATAATCGAGATAATTGCCGAAGCCACCAGAATATTCTGGAGACGGCTGCCCATACCGCGAATCGTACCCCGGCCCCCCTGTTTAAAGAACCACTGTTGCACCCGTTCGGCGTGAATTGGTTCAAAAGTGCGCCGTAATTGCCAAGGCGGACCGTAATAGTCAGGACGACTGCGATAACGCTCTAAAAGAGTTTGTATGCGCTGATTTTGGTCAGAAAAGCCCTGTCTAGGGGTGGATTGTCCCACCGGTTCCGATTCATAACCCGAACGATTAGAACGACGGGGTTCTTGCCAATTATCCCGGCCCTGGTTACTGGTACGGGGGGGACGGGGAATTTCTCCGCGATCATCCCGGCCTTGACTGCCACGGGATGGACGGGGGTTTTCCTCTCGTTCGGTCCGCTGGGGAGGTTCCACAGGTCGGGGGGATTTTTCGGGGGTTTCAAAACGGGGTAATTCCAATTGTTCGGCAGCCGCGGCCAAATCCTGTAAACTGCCCACCAGATAGTCTTTAAATCCCTGAACCCGCACGGCTAGATCCTGGGAGACTCCGGCGAAATTACTCCGCATTTCCTGCCGAATCCGCTCACGACGGCGTTCTAACTGTTCGATCGCCACTTCTAAAGCCTGTTTGCGTTGTTCTAGGTCTTTTACGCCTTCCTTGAGCATTCTTTCGATTTGAGCTTTGATATCCCCCAATTCCTCGGCGATCAAGCGTTCTTTTTCCGCTTTTAATGCCGAGATTTCTGCCGCTAGGCTCTGTTTTTGCCGTTCTAGAGCCTCGATTTCTGCTCGTAGGGGTTGCGCCTGCGCTGGGGGAACTAATTCGCCTTCGGGGGCGATTGCCGATGGCAGGGGATTCTCTACCGGGCGATCGTTCCAGAGATCATCAAAACTAAATTCTTCGACAGATTCATTGGGTAAGTCTGTCATTTTGTCAAGGGGTAAAACATTAAAATCTTCTGAATTCATCGGCTTTAGAAATGCAGAGCGAACAAAGGGCCAAGGCAGGCAATTAAGTAAGTGGTTCTAATTAATAGACGATATATCTTGCCTTCGATCCCCCCTGCCCCCCTTAATAAGGGGGGTGCCGATAGGCGGGGGATCCCCCCTGCCCCCCTTAATAAGGGGGGTGCCGATAGGCGGGGGGATCTGACAATTTTTAACACCTACCTACTTAAGACGCTATTAGCCAAATCTAATTTTAACTCAATCTTAGTTCGCTTCTGAGTCGATCGCTTGCGATGCTGCTAAAGGATAGTATTTTTCGAGGCACAGTCTCAGGGTTGCGCTGTCAAAGATAATGGGCAAAAAATGAATGCTGTTAATTTCTTTGAAATAAAATAGGATCGGGACTTTATTCCAGAAAATTCGCCAATTTTGCCATTCTTGGTAGGGAAAGGAGCGAATTTGTTGCCCGGACAGATAGACATCTAAGGAGGTAGGGGTAAACTGGAGACGAATGCGGGTAGTCTGGAACATCAAGAATAGGCCTAACAGGGAGAAAATTATTCCGAGCCAGACCTGTAAAAAGAGTAAAGGCAGCGATAAAATTACCAAAAACAGGGGAATTCGATAGTTAGGAGCCAGTTCGATCGTTCCTGTTACTTCTTGCGGGGAAATAGTTTTCATTGGTGTCCCTATCGGCAGTCAGCCAAAATATCTTCGCTTCTAGTTTATCGCATTGTTTTTCGAGAAGCGATCGAGATAACCGAGACTCGATCGGGGATGATCTGGTGGTGTCATGGCATCGTAGAAGGAGACTTTACCCCCATAGGCACGCCGGAGATTAAAATCAGTTAAGACCTTAGACCGTTGATCGGCGAGGATCAATTCTTTATTTAAGAGGATTAAATCAGCAAAATGAGTGATAGATTCGCCTAAATCATGATTAACCACCAGGACAATTTTATTTTCTTGGGCTAACTCACCAAAGATATTAAAAAGGATCCCCTCGGTTTTTTGATCTACCCCAACGAAAGGTTCATCAAAACAGAAAATCTCCGCTTCTTGGGCCAAAGATCTGGCTAAAAAGACTCTTTGCTGTTGTCCCCCCGACAACTGACCGAGGGGACGATGGCGTAAATCAGCCATTTCCACCCGTTCTAGGGCATTTAAAGCCCGTTGACGACTAATATGGGAAAAAGGACGAAACCAACCAGTTTTTCTGACTCTCCCCATCATCACCACATCCCAAGCGGTGACGGGATAGGTCCAGTCGATTTGAGATCTTTGGGGAACATAAGCGACTTTATCCAGTTGTTGCTGTAGAGATTGCCCTTGATAGTTAACGCTTCCCTGTTGTACGCGAATTAATCCTAGCATGGCTTTGATCAGGGTACTTTTGCCCGCACCGTTGGGACCGATAATACCGGTTAATCGTCCTGGATAAATTTTCAGGGTGATATCCCGTAGGGCCTCCACGCCGCGATAATATACTCCTAGATGACTAACTGTAATTGTCCTTTGCATAGTTGTTATCCCGAGTCTCCATTTCTAGCATAGCTAAAAATGAGACAATTATGAAGCAACCATGAAAAGATTATGAAAGATAGCTGGGGTGAGATCAATCGCCACTCAGTAAAGCTTCCACGAATTCGTAACTGGAAAAGGGCCGCAGATCCTCGATTCCTTCCCCAGCGCCAACAAAGCGAATCGGTAGGTTAAGCTGACGCGCTACGGCAAGGGCAACACCCCCTTTAGCTGTACCATCGATTTTAGTCAGGATCACGCCGCTTAATTGGGCAGCTTCCGAGAAAACCTCTGCCTGTCGCAGCCCGTTTTGTCCTAAAGTGGCATCGAGAACTAGAAGGGATTCCACCACGGCACTCTCGGCTTTTTTGTCGATAATGCGGCGAATTTTGCTTAATTCTGCCATTAAGTTCTTTTTATTCTGCAATCTTCCCGCCGTATCCACTAAGAGTAATTCTATCTCCCTGGATTTAGCGGCTTCGATGCCATCGTACACCACGGCGGCCGGGTCGGTATTTTTGCCCGGGTTGGCAATGACTTCGACTTGCGATCGCTCTCCCCAAACTTTCACCTGTTCCACGGCAGCAGCGCGAAAGGTGTCGGCAGCGGCGATCATACAGCTATAGCCAGATTGTTTAGATAAATGGGCTAATTTGCCGATAGTCGTCGTTTTACCGACTCCGTTAACTCCTGTGAGCATCCAGATATTTAATTTACCTTTTTCTGGCTCAAAACCGGGGTTGCTATAATTGGCTAAAGGTGCATCTAAAATCTCGCGGATAATTTCTTTGAGATATTCGATCGCTTTTTCGGGGGGCAGAGCTTCCTGTTTTAGCTTATTTTGGAGGGTAGTGATAATATAATCGGTGGCATCTACCCCCACATCGGCCTGAAGCAATAAAGCTTCGATTTCCTCCACCGCATCTTGATTGAGGGGACCCTGACCGACCACGGCCTTAAGCTGATTGACCAAGCTGCGGCGCGTTTTGCCTAAACCCTGACGCAATTTTTTTAACCAGGTGATTTCTTCTTCCGAAACGTCCTCTGCTTGTCGTCCCTGATTTGCTAAAACTTTGGCCGACCAGATAAAATCTTCATCCGGTTCTGTGGGGGTTTCGATGGCGGTTTCTTTGAGAATTTCGAGGCGATCAGATTTTTTCAGCCATGCGGGGGTATTATCCTCGGTTTCTTCTTCTTTAACTGGTTCTTCCTCTTGCGGAGGTTCCGTTTCAGCAATAGATGTTTCAGGGGTTTCGCTCACGACGGCCTCGGCCGTGGCTTTTTTCTCTTGAATATTTTTAAAGGCTTTTTTGGCCCAATCTAAATACTCTTCCTGACTGGTTGCCTCGCTGGGGGTTTCCTCTACGGGTGCGGGGGGTGCTTGTTCTTGTTCGGGTTGGACTTTCTGACGACGGAACCAGTTAAACATAGGAGAAACTAAACATAAAACTATTTATCTAGTTTATTTTAACCTTTGAAGTGAGCAATTTTGATAGTTAGATTTTTAATTGTGGATTTCTCAGCATTTTTTGCTAGAGATTAAGGAAAAAATGATAACCTTGCTCAAGGATAACTTTATCTCTTTTTAGGGAAATGCTGTATCCTAGAAAATAGAATAGGAAGGAGAATCAAAAATGTTAAGCACTACCGAAACTAAATATTATACTCCCGAAGAATATCTCGCTCTGGAGGAAACGTCCGAGGATAAAAATGAATATCGTCAAGGAGAAATTATCCCAATGGTAGGAGCAACAACTAATCACAATCAGATTTGTCTAAATTTTTGCCGTAATTTTCCCTTAAATATCAATAATCAAGATTATTATACCTACATGGAAACGGTGCGTTTATGGCTATCAGATTATAGTATTTACACCTATCCCGATGTGATGGTGATTAAAGGTCAACCTCTCTATCAAGGGAATAGTCAATCTAACGTGATCAATCCCTTAATTATTGTCGAAGTTCTCTCCAATTCTACCCAAGCTTATGATCGAGGGGATAAGTTTAAATTCTATCGTTCTCTGCCAACTTTTCAGGAATATATTCTGATCGAACAATCTAGTTATAGTGTGGAACGTTACTATAAACAAAAGGATGATCAATGGTTAATTGATTTCGTCACGGGGGAAAATGCGGTTTTACAATTGGTGTCGGTAGATTGGCAGATTTCTTTGCAAGATTTATATCAAAGAGTCAATTTCGACCTAGCAGAAACCTAAAATTAAAAGAAAGGTGAAAAAGAGTCGCTGTCAAGAGAATCATTATCTCAAAACGGACTACTATTGTTAAATATATGGAAGCTCTAGATTTTTCCGATCAACTACAATGGACTGCAGAAGCAAAAGCAAAACTGAAAAATATTCCCTATTTTGTCCGTTCCCAAGCGCGTCAAAGGATTTCTGAGATATTGAAAATACACTTTTTCGAGCAACTCAATTGATAACCTTGCTCAAGGATAACTTTGTCTCTTTTTAGAGAAATGCTGTATCCTAGAAAATAGAATAGGAAGGAGAGTCAAAAATGTTAAGCGCTACCGAAACTAAATATTATACTCCCGAAGAATATCTAGCTCTGGAGGAAACGTCCGAGGATAAAAATGAATATCGTCAAGGAGAAATTATCCCAATGGTAGGAGCTACCACTAATCACAATCAGATTGCTGGAAACTTCTATCGAAGATTTCCTCTGACTATCAATAATCAAGATTATTATACCTACATGGAAACGGTGCGTTTATGGCTGTCAGATTATAGTATTTACACCTATCCCGATGTGATGGTGATTAAAGGTCAACCTCTCTATCAAGGGAATAGTCAATCTAACGTGATCAATCCTTTAATTATTGTCGAAGTTCTCTCTAATTCTACCCAAGCTTATGATCGAGGGGATAAGTTTAAATTCTATCGTTCCTTGCCAACTTTTCAGGAATATATTCTGATTGAACAATCTAGTTATAGTGTGGAACGTTACTATAAACAAAAAGATGATCAATGGTTAATTGATTTCGTCATGGGGGAAAATGCGGTTTTACAATTGGTGTCGGTGGATTGGCAGATTTCTTTGCAAGATTTATATCAAAGAGTAAATTTCGACCTAGCAGAAACCTAAAATTAAAAGAAAGGTGAAAAAGACTCGCTGTTAAGAAAATCGTTATCTCAAAATAGCTCATCTTTTTTGGTATAATAGACGGACTACTATATGTTAAATCTATGGACGCTCTAGATTTTTCCGATCAACTACAATGGACTGCAGAAGCAAAAGCAAAACTGAAAAATATTCCCTATTTTGTTCGTTCCCAAGCGCGTCAAAGGATAGAAGAATTAGCTCGTCATGCCGGTTCCGATCGAGTTACCGTGGAAATGGTAGAACAGGCTAGAATAGAATTCGGACAGTAGATTTTTAGCCGCCAATTTGGGACATAGTACGGGTATAAATGCCGCTTGATGTGCCGGAATCACGCAGTTTAAAGTTTATTTCTGCTTTCAGTTCCATTAATTTCCTGACTTTTTCCCGGATTTCTGCTGGCGAAATTCCCTGACGGAGGGCAGTTTTTAGGTCAATTTGTCCAGTTTCGTTGAGGAGACAGGGACGCAACCAACCATCGGCCGAAAGACGTAGGCGGTTACAGCGATCGCAAAAACATTCCGACATCTGACTGATAAAGCCGATTGTACCCTTAGCCCCCGGAATTTGAAAAACATCGGCCGGACCATTTCCCCGCACTTGACCCTCATTTAAACCCCATTTTGCCCGAATTCGCCCCCTTAATTCCTCGTTCGCAATCCAAGCTTTTTCTTGAAATAAATCACCGTTACCGATGGGCATAAACTCGATAAAACGGACGTGCCAACGCTTCTCGATGGTCAAAGCCGCTAAATCTTCCACTTCTGCCTCATTTATCCCCGGAATTACCACCACATTCAATTTTAAGGGGTCAAAACCCACTCTCTGGGCCGCTTGAATACCTGCCCAAGTTTTTTGCCAACGACTCCGGCCGCGATTACCGATAATTTTATCGAAAGTGTCGGGGTCGAGGGAGTCTAAACTGATATTAATCCGTCTTAGTCCAGCGTCATACAACATTTCGGCTAAATTGTCAAGTAAATAGCCATTAGTGGTCAAGGCTAAATCGCTAGTAGCAGATAAAGATGTGATATCGCGCACAATCTCCACTACTTCGGGATGTAAGAGAGGTTCCCCACCAGTAAGGCGAAATTTGCGGAAACCAAGGGGAATAAAGACATTTTTGACTAAAGTAAGAATTTCCTCCCGGGTGAGTAAGTCTTGCGGTCGAACATAGGCCAATTCTGCATCTTCAGGCAGACAATACTGACAGCGAAAGTTACAGCGATCGATTAAACTAATCCTGAGATAGTCAATTTGGTTCATGTTCACGGGGAAATACTGTTATAAAACTTCATGAATTTATCATAACAATTCTGGCTCGATCGATATCTAGACATCGGGCTAAGTTTCCAGAAAACCACGGCTACATCTAGATTTTAGTCTATGATGACAATAGATTTGCTCAATGGCAAGAGCCAATAACGATTGGGAAATTTGACAATTTTTCTTGATTGTACTTAACCAAAAAGGTCAGCTAACACTGGCAAGAAATATTAAACAATCCTCTAGATATAGACAAACAGAATACTATCTAAATTGAGCGAGCCAATAATGCTATGATCAAAAATTAATTATCTTGAGATGGTAATTTCTGTGATGTTACCTTTTTTGCTACCCATTGCCCAAACTCCTCCTATTGTAGAAATAATTCGACCGGCGCAGGTGCGTCCTTTACCGAATCAACTAGATCAAGTTCCCGTTTTTAATAGTAATAGTCCCGAATTATTGCTAGGAGAAGGGATTTTACTTTCGACTTTTCCCCCTCAAGAGAAAAGTTTTCCCTCGGCCCATTTAAATTATGCTTTTCAGGGACGCTTTGATATTTTTGCCCACCATGTAGCGAGGGGGAGTTTTCCCGATAATTTACGCACCCTTTATTTGGGGATATTACTCCACAATCCCAGTCCTAATCCCGTGACCGTTAAAATTCTGCAAGGAGCTAGTTATTTGAGTCAACCCGATGCAGCTTTTATCGATTTACCCGCACAAGTGGAAAATAATCAGGGGACGGTTTTTGCTGGGCCGGGAAGTCGGGTAATGGGGGATATTTTAATGGGGCAGCGTCAGGATATTTTTCCCGATAGGATTATTATTCCCCCTGGGGAGAGTTTTATGGTCTTAAATGCGGCGATTCCCGTGCGCGATTTGACTCCCCCTTTAAACGGTAGGTCCACTTATCTCCGTCTGGAAAGTGACGGTCTTCTCTACGCTGCTAGTTTAGCTCTTTATGCACCCCTAGATGAAAATGGACAGGAAAGACCACCAAATCTGACAGAGTGGCAAAATTTGCTAGAAAAAGGCGATTTATCGACTCCGCGCGATCGAGCGCCCACTCCTCCCCATAGTCAAGGACAGATAATTTATGGACGGGTAGCGGGGGTGTCCCAAGGTTCAGCTTGGCCAGCCCGATTGGTCGATCGAGCTTCTTTATGGTTAAATATTCCTGATTCTGGTCAATCTATAGCCTATGGGATTAGCACCCTACCCGGGGGCAAATTGGGAACGGAACAAAATCAAAGTGCTAGTATGTTAGTTCGCTATCCCGATACGGCCTATCAAGCTCATGGTAATTACGGTGTGGAATATGGGTTAAGTTTACCTCTATTTAATCGAAGTGATGAGGCGAAAACGGTGACTATTGCGCTAGAAACACCGATTAAAGAGAATATTATCGGTCAGGGTTTGCGTTTTCTCGATCCGGCTGCCCCACAAGTGTTTTTTCGGGGAACAGTAGCCGTCAATTATAGCGATGACCAGGGACAGGCACAAAGCAGATTTTTTCATCTCGTCCAAAGACGCGGACAAGAGGGGCAATCTTTAGTGACTCTGACTATTCCTCCGGGGGATTGGCGTGTAGTACAGGTAAATTTTTTATATCCACCAGATGCGACCCCTCCGCAGGTTTTAACGATTAAGACTGAGTAGAACAAGTTTAAAATTGGCCGTTAACGATCGCAATATTCCATTGACCGTCTTGGTTGGTTTCAAAGGCAATTTGGCGACCATCACCGCTAATGGTGGGATTGCGGACGCTTCCCCGCAGGTTAGCGGTTAATAGGGTTGCACGGGACTGGGAACGATCATAAACCATGACATCACTTTTACCGCGTTCGCTGGAGATATAGGCAATTAAACGACCGTCAGCATTCAGAGATGGCTGATCTTGGCTAGAATCGCCACGATTTAGGTTAGGAAGATTAACTAAGCGCTTTTCTTGCAGATCGAATAAATATATACTACGACGACCGGAGCGATCGGAAGCGAAGGCTAAATAGCGACCATCAGCACTATAACTGGGGAATTGATCGGGAGCAAAACTATTTAAACCACCGGCGGGAACTTGAGGAGTGATCAAAAGAGGGGAATTACAGCCACTTATCCCCGATAACAGCCCAAAAGAGGCCAAAAATCGCCCCAGCCAGACAAAAAAATTTTTTTCTTTCATCTTGACTTTTGACCCCAAATGTGCTAGTAACTTTCTTCCTTGCCGACGGTTTTGAGGGTAAGTAGTTGATTGCCTTGACTGAGACTATCGGCGATCGCTTCTCGAATCGGTAGGTCAATACTGGTTTCAGCGAGGATTTCTTGGGCTTTTTGCCGCAAATCTGCCCCGGTATCGGCATCTACTTGGTCTAGATCGAGTAATTCCTGCGATAGCTGTTCGATCGAATTCGGGTTAGTCATAGCTCAGGCTCCCAACAAGCTTAATTACACTTTTATTGTATTGTAAAGAATAAGGCTTCTGTTTGTTTTTGATTTTTCTCAGCGATTAAGGGATTTTGACAAGCAATTAACTTTTCTGATGGATAATCTTCACTCTCAAATTCCACTAAGTTCACTCGATCGAATAATACTAATTGAATCACTATACACGGCCGCCATTTTAGCCTAAACTTCCCCCATTTGTCTATTTAAGGAATATTACAATAAACACGGGGTATATAAAGAAAAGTTAATGGGTTTATCCATTGATGGATAAGGGTTTTCGGCTATTGTAGTAGATATGTATGGGGGGAAGTTCAGCAATACTACCCAATCAGCACCCTCAAGTCTGGCGGTTTAGTGGAAGAGCAGTTTATTGTCCGCATGGCAAGAGGAAAGGCTAGAATAGAATTAGAGAAGATTTTAGACTTTAATAGCAATTACATTTTCTAAGTAGTACGGCTATGAGCATCAGCGATCCCACTAGCCAAAAAGCCTCGTTAACTCAGCTAAATCGCGCTCTCCGGCACTTTACCGACCGACACGAGTTAACCTTGCGATTTGCAGAATATCTCAACGATGACGAGCTTGACCCCCATAAAATCCTATTCTTCTATGGGGATGGTGGCAATGGCAAGTCGCTGCTGCTGAAATTCTTATTGGAAAATTGTTGCAAGCGCTTTCCTTTAGAAACTTGGACAGAACTTAAAACCAAAACCCATCCTGAAATTGTTGAGTTTATTAAGACAATTACTGACTGGGAAAGTGACTTTCAATTTGTGCCAGCCACACTGTTGGATTTTGAATCCCCAGCCAGGTCATCGCGACCAGAACAACCTCAAGACAATTTCGACGGGCTACTGATTTTGCATAATCAGTTAATAACCAATGCTGTTCGCTTGGGATATAAACTCTCTTTTCCGCTCTATGAATTTTCTTGCATCTGGCATTTAAAACAGACAGGAAAACTCACGAATGAAACTGATATAACTAAGTGGTTTCCTTCACAAGAGTTATTTGTAGTTGGTGGGATTATTAACACAATTAAAACGATCGCTCAGGAGAACAAAGACTTGGCGGCCATACTAGGCTTGCCCGGTACCTTAGCGACACTAACAGCCAGCACGTTGAATCTCATAGCAAAACATTTGGGTAAGGACTTGAATCGTTACCTAAATGGTCGAGGACTCCAGAAAAAAGATTTTCAACGGATCACCGAGTTAGACCCCGATACGGAATTGATTGTTGCTTTACCTAACTTTTTTGCGGAAGATCTCAAGGTCGCCATGCAAAGAGAGGGCGCTCCTGAAAAACTGGTGCTGTTTTTCGACACCCACGAAGCCTTTTGGGGAGAAGGGCGCAATCAAGGAAGTGCCAGATTTTTCAAGCAGGATGAATGGCTGCGGTGTCTGTTGTCGCAGTTGTTGGAGTTGCCCCAAATTGTCATCGTCATGGCAGGACGGGAAATTCCCCAGTGGCATCGAGCCAGCTATTGTTCAATTACAGCGGACAAGTTAGAGTGCAGGCAAGTGTTCAACTTTCAAGTAACCGATGCCCTCGACTACCTACAAAGAGTCGGAATTGAGGATACCCAAGTGCAGCAGAGCTTGATTGCCTATAGTAGTTTTGATGGCGATTCCGTTCATCCTCTCTTGCTGGGGCTATGCGCGGATTTAGTCAGGATGGCGCCAGAAAAAAAAGAAGCCTTTACCGCTGCCGACTTTCAATCCGTTTCCGAGACAGGAGAGGGATTTAATCGGAAATTAGGGATTTTGGTAGAAAGGCTCCTAAAATACACGGACAGGGTGTTGGAAGATGCGGTTTATGTCTTGAGTGCCTGTCGAGCCTTTAATGAAGACCTTTACTTTCATCTGGGCGAATCCTTGAAATGCAATCCCTCCCATGCTGCCTTTGACTCGCTCCTCAGTTTTTCCTTCGTCTGGCAGGCAGAGCAACAAGGTGAAGGGTGGTATCGTCTTCATCCCTTCATCCGTCGTTTCAACCACGAGCAGAAGCGGGAGCGAACCCAGGCTGCCCATCAAGTCTTGGAGCGGTACTATCGAGAAAGGGGCAATCTGGCTGAAGCTCTCTATCATGCTTACTGGCAAGAACCTCTGAGAGCAAAAGAGGAGTGGATCGAAGTTTTTGGAAAAGCCAACCAACAGGAGGACAATGAACTATGTCAGGCACTAGCGGAAATCAAGAAAGAAATTCCTTTCTAGACGGTCAAATTGCCCAATTAATCGGGGATTATCTAACTCGCTTGCAGCGATATGAGGAAGCTAGGGAGGAATACCAAGAAGCTAGTGAAGGGTATGAAAATATCTCTCCCGCTTCCCCGGACTTTGAGACAGCCCAAAATAACCAAAAAGTAGTTCTGGGAAAACTTAATCGCTTACCAGAGCGGCAGAAATCCAGTCAAGACTACCGTTTAGAAAAGCTCTTTGCTGTTGAAAAGGAACAATCTCGTTCAGTTTCCTTAAAAAGCCGAGTCAATTTGAGCCAATGGTTGCAAAATGTTTTTGAGGAAAGCTGGCAGACGATTGAACAGCTTTTTGCACCTGGAGAACCCTGTTTTGCCTATGCTTATGCCTTACGCGAGCGCGGGGCTGATTTTATGGATTCCAAGACGGTTAGCGATTTAATTGAGACGATTTATACCAGTCAGGAGGAGCATCGCCGCAGACAAGCAGCACTGCGCTTGGGAGAGATGGGAACTGCATCTTCTGAGGTATTGGCGGCTCTGACTCACTTGCTGGGGGTAACTCAGGATGAAGAAACCCGTTGGAGTGCGGCAGAGAGTTTATGGCGGCTCGCTCCGCATAACTTGGCAGCCGGGTTGAGGAGAGTTAAAGATTTAGGAATGCTGATCGGGGAACACCCAGTGACTCTAATGGTGGCTGTCTTGCCTAAAACTGACCAAATGATAGCGGTTCTCCTCAGGGTCTATCCGATGCGAAACCAGAAATATTTGCCTGCCCACTTACAATTAGTGGTGCTGGATGAGGCTGGGAAAACCTTTTTGGAAACTGAGGCAAGAGAACTGGACAATTACATCCAACTCAAGTTTAGTGGTTCACCGGGAGAACAGTTCAGTGTCAGGGTGGGACTGGGAGAGGCAAATATTACCGAAGATTTTACCCTCTAGCAGAACTTTCCCCCTGAGAAATTGCTAGGAACTAAAGTACAAGTAAACGGAGAAAGTTTAATCATGAAAACCGCACTAACCGAATACAAGCATATTCAAATAGACGAACGCGGGATACCAATGATTGCAAGCTCGACAATGAAGGTGATTGATCTGGTGATGGCTCAGATGGCTTACGGTTGGACTCCTGAAGAAATTCAAATCAACCATCGCCATTTGAGTATGAGTCAGATTCACTCAGCCTTCGCCTACTATTGGGATCATAAAGAAGAATTGGACGGGGCGATCGCTGCCGATCTGGAATATGCCCAAAAAATGCGGCACTCAGCGATCGAGTCGCCTTTTGTGGCCAGACTTAAAACACAAGGAATTCTCAAGTGAGCCTCAAACTTTATATGGATGAAAACGTACATGGAGCCATCACGATAGGATTGCGCCTTCGAGATGTTGATGTGCTGACAGTTCAGGAAGATGGTTATTCTGGTAGCCCTGACCCCGTAATTCTAGACCGATCAACAGCACTAGGAAGAATTGTTTTTACACAAGACAGGGATTTCTTAGTTGAAGGGAGTCACCGTCAGACAGTAGGAATAGACTTCGCTGGAGTTGTTTATGCTCATCAGTTAATGGTTTCAATTGGCGACTGCATACGCGACTTAGAACTCATCACCAAACTGGGAAACCCCGAAGAATTTGTGAATCGCATTCAATACTTACCCTTTTAAATAGGCGATCTATTAATATTTTTTTTAACAACGACAGGTGATAGCAATGGCTAAGTTAGTGACTGTTAAATTGGGAGAAGGCAACTGGGAACAGGGATTTCCTGTTATCCTGCAAATTGCTGAGGAAGGCTCCCCTCCTTCGATCGAAGTTACAGGTAGATTGCCAAGCGCTCCGGAAATTCCCCAAAACTATGACCAATGGCAGTCTAGTTATAGACATTTGCCTGTTGTTGTCAGGCTAACAGCACCTGCTACCCAAATTACCAATGTTTCCACTACTGCCGACTGTCGCCAGACCCTTCAAACTTTGCAAGATAGCCTCAAACGCTGGCTGAACTCCGAGTCGTTTCGTCCGGTGAGAGAGCGTCTGTTAGAGAATTTGAACCGTTCCGAACCCATTCGCTTCATCATTCAAGCTGGGGATGGCTATTTGCGGCGGCTACCTTGGAATTTGATTGAGTTCTTTGACCATTATCCCAAGTCAGAGGTTGCGATCGCCGCTCCTGTCTTTGAAAAAATTGTTAGCCCACCTTCCCCCACCAAAAGGCTGAGAATCTTGGCAATTTTAGGCAATAGCGAGGGCATTGACGTGACGGCAGATAGACGCTTCTTGGAGAATTTGCCAGGGGCTGAGACGGTTTTTTTGGTAGAACCGCCTCGACAAAAGATTAGCGAACAACTTTGGGAACAACACTGGGACATCCTTTTTTTTGCCGGACACAGCCATACGGAAGGGGAAGTGGGGCGCATTTATATTAATCAAAGGGAAAGTTTGACTATCGGTGAGTTAAAACATGGTTTGAGGACAGCGATCGAAGGGGGGTTACAGTTAGCCATTTTTAACTCTTGTGATGGGTTGGGGTTGGCCAAGGAATTGGAGAATTTGCAAATTCCTCAAGCGATCGTCATGCGAGAACCTGTACCCGATAAGGTGGCACAGGAGTTTTTAAAGCATTTTCTCAAGGCATTTTCTAGGGGTAAATCTTTGTATTTGTCGGTGCGGACGGCGAGAGAACGTCTAGCTGAAGAAGGATTAGATACGGAACTGCCGGGGGTGATGGGGCTGCCCGTTATTTGTCAAAATCCTGCTGCCGTTCCTATAATTTGGCAAACTCAGAAGAGGCTGCCTATCCGTTTTTGGATAGCACTTCCCTTTGTTTTTGCCGCTTCGATGGCACTGGTGTTTATTATACCTAGCATTATCTCAATGTCAAATCACAATGAAAATTCACCTCCAAATCGACCGCCAGAAATTGAAACCTATCAATTCCACAAGTACGGAATTTCAATAAAATATCCCCGTAACTGGCAATTACAAGAGGGAAAAGGCGACCTAGAAGGATCAGGAATTTTTGTCAAATTTTCACCAGATAAAAACGATTTATCCTCTTTTCCTCCTCGCCTTACTATTAGCCTAGACGAATATTTGATTGGTCCACCTATGTTAGACGATTATGTGAATGACACTATCTCTAAAATAATAAATCAACAAAACTCCAGCATTATTCTTAGGTCTGAGCAGACGACCTTAGCGAATAATCAAGCTCATCTCATTGAGTATACTTGGCAAGATGATCTAGGTTTTCAGTTGAAATCTTTACAGTTCTTAATGATAAAAGGAGAAAAAATTTACAGAATCACCTACACGGCGGAAAATAAAGAATTTCCTGAGTTTTTGCCGCTTGTAACAAAGGTTATGATTAATTCATTCCAAGTTGAACTGAATCCAAATCTCTAGCAAAATATGAGGAGAAAAATCAATTTTGATAACAGGTCTACAGATTGAGAGAGAAATTTATACTCTTCCACCTAGAAGCTCATTAATTCTGTCAATCGCATCTTGGTAATCTTCTTTTCTATTTTGTTGTTTATAAAGTTCTGCTGCTTTTTTAAAATCTTCTAAGGCTTTTGGTTTTTCTCCGAGATCTCTATATGAAAGCCCGCGGTTGTAGTAAGCATTCGCCCAATCGGGAACCAGACGAATAACCTGAGTATGATCATTAATTGCTCCCCGATTATCTCCCAACTCACGATGAATCAAACCTCGCTCAAAGTACGCAATGTGATATTGAGGATCGTTGAGAATTGCTTGATTATAATCCTTGAGTGCTTCCTGATAAGCTTTAAACCGATTAGAATGAATCCAACCCCGAAGAAAATAGGCACGAGCATCTTTGGGGTTGAGGCTAATAGCTTGGTTCAGATCTTTAATAGCTTCTTGGTGTTCCCCTAATTCATCTCTAGCATCTGCCCGTTCTCTGTAGGCAGCTGCATATTTTGGGTTGCGCTTAATTGCTTCATTGTAATCGGATATTGACCCTTTATAATCTTTTAAGTAATAGCGGGCGTTTCCTCTGCCGAAATAGATACTCGCAGATCTAGGGACAGCAATATTCTCCTTAGTTAGAGTAACATCAAAATCTCCTCTATCTTTGCGTCTAAGCTTCAAGGTGACTTGAGTAACCGACTCACTGCTCATTTGATTAACAGTTAGTTCAACTAAATCTTCCGCACTTTTGTTCAGTGTTGATTTACCATTAATAGCTATAATTAAATCATCTAGAATCAAGCCTTGTTTGAAAGCAGGAGAGTTTTCAAAAATCTTGGTAATAATTAGCCCTTGACCAGATTCATGTCTCCGATATTGAAAACCCAAGCCAGAGTATTCTAAGAAGTTAAGGGCTTGAGTATAATCAGAGATCGCTCCTTGGTAGTCTTTTAAAGAATAGCGGGCATCGCCACGATTTTCGTAAGCCAGAAAAACATCAGGGTCGAGGCGAATTGCCTCAGTGTAATCCAAGATTGCTTTCTGATATTCCCCGAGTTCTGCATAGACAGTTCCTCGGTTGTTATAAGCTCCGCTGTATTCTGGATCGAGACGGATCGCATGGCTATAATCTTCGAGCGCACCTTGGTTATCTTCACTATAATCACGAGCTAAACCACGCCAAAAATAAGCTCTGGAGTTGTTCGGGTTCAGCTTGATAACTTCAGTCATATCCGCAATGGCTGCTTGATATTTGTTTTGCTCGATATATGCGATGCCTCTTTGTAAATAAGCATCAACATTGTTAGGTGAAATTTGCAAAACGCGATTGTAAGCTGCAATCGCTTCTTCATAGTTACCGCTATTGGCCTTAGATATTCCTAGAGTTAGTAAGTCTTCTGCAGTAGGCTGAAGAGCTACCGCAGGTGGCGATAGTACTGGATTATTCCGAGCCGCCAAAAAAGTTTTGATAGGAATTGCCAACCTCAAAGCTCTATCATCTGGTGACTCACGTAGCCCATTAATACCAATTAGAAAACCCTTTTCATCTAACAACGGACCCCCTGACATCCCAACAAAGATAGTATTATTAACAACTAAAGCATAACCTCCACCTTCTGGCGTAGAGCGTCGTTCTATAAAAGAGCCAACATTAAAACTGTATTCACGTTTTTCGGTTTTTGGTTGTTTAGCCGTCCAACCCGAAGCGTAAACTATTGCAGAACCTATGATTTTGTCAGAATCGCCTAACTTAGCAATTCTATAATTTTTATTACTCTCAAACTCCACTACTGCTAAGTCTAGCCCTGGTATTTCTTTTCTATTATAAATAGGATAACGATTTCCATCTGAGGTTTGAATTTCATATTGTCCTGCTTGAAATTCATTACTTTTGTCGTTATAGAAAACATGACGACAAGTTAAGACAAAATATTTGTTACCTTGTCGGTCAAAAATCACCCCAGAGCCAGTTCCTGCACCGTCAATTTTTACCGTAATTTCTTCAGCAATAACTTGAATCTCTTGAAGTGTCAACGCTATAGCAAGCTGAGGTTGCACTAGACAAACCACTGCCCCAATTAGTGCGACTGGAATTTGATAGGAAAATTTCATCATTATCATATTTCTTTTGAAGAATTACTACTGCTTGTGGGTTCTGAGTGCTGGAAGTCCTAACTGTTTGAAGGTTTCAATGGGGATTCCCCAACTATATTGGCTCATTTTCTTATGTTGATCTGGTGTTGCTTCAGAATTATCTGTAAATTCATAGGGAATATCCCAGAGAGGTTCTGCGTGCATTCCATTAATAGCAATAACTTCACCCCGATGATTGAATAGTGGCCCCCCGCTCATTCCTTTTTCAATTACATTAGTATAGCCAATTTGATAGCCACCTTTTAAGGGCTTACTTAGTATCTGCGTGACTTTCCCGCTGGTAAAAACAAAGCCAGTATTATAGTCTGTAATGGACGGTGAGATTGGCCTTGTAGATGATTCTACTGACAAGGGAAACCCTGCAGCAAACACCTCTTCTCCCACTATCGCAGGATCACCAAAAGACGCTACTTTATATACAACCTTAAAGCTACGAAACTGCAACAAAGCCAAATCATTACCCTTAAATGATACAGACTGGAATAAATTAGCTAAATAAACATGGCCATCTGAAGTCTGAATATGATATGGGGGAGTACCAGATCTCAGGACATGGGCATTAGTCAGAACTGTATAAACTGTTCCCTGCCGGTTTACTAGGAATCCCGACCCTATGACTTCTCTTGAGAGAATTCTGACTGTGATAGACTGAGCCTGTTTTGGCAATTGCTCCGATATTAAAGATAGCCCAGCCGCTTGCCAAGATAAACCCAAAAGAGAAATCTTTGAGTCTCTACTTGGAATAGACACCCCACCATTGAGCAACCCAAAAGGAATGAAGATCGATGAACTCCCCATACAAGCAACTACTATTACTGTCCGCCACCGCATATTAGTTTGTTTTGTAATTCACTCACTGATCCCAAATGTCTGAATCTCGATCAAATGGCGAGGAAGAATTTGAAGGATTCACCCCTCCCAACAAACTGTTTACATCTAGGTAGAATTCGCCATTGACTTTGGAAATTTCGCTATCCCCACTTAGAAGGACGGGTTTACCTGAAGCAAGTCTGGCATTATCTTTGATCTGTTCTAAAATAATCTCAGGATTTGTCCCGCGTTTGAAAGTCACTAGCACTCCGTCTTTAAGACCTATCCATTAGTCACATCTTTCTTAACATAAAATTTGACAAAAAGAGAAAAGTGTGCAAGATGGCTCAAGGGGGTTCTATGGGGGGACTAATTTGATGAGATAGTTTCCAAGTCTGGCT
>NZ_SFBO01000052.1:0-17065 GCF_007095705.1 Microcystis sp. Msp_OC_L_20101000_S702 | reverse complement strand
CTATCTTTCTCTAAAAAAATGGAGAATCACGTTGGGGAACCCTTTGGTATTTTATCCATGACTACAATGCACAGCAAAGCAAAGGATTAAGCCGCCATCACTACTACCGAATCACCACCTAGCCGATTTTTCCGATTTTCACCTCTCGATCGCACAATTTAAAAGGTTAAAAGGAGCCCTCAAGATGACCCAAGACAAACCGATCCAACGCCAAATTCTACCGATTCCCGACTTGACCCCCTTCGGTCTAACCACCTACGATGCCAAGAATCCCGATACCCACTATCCCCCGATTCGAGATATCCGACCGCCGGCCGGCGCACCCAACGTGCTGATCGTGCTGCTCGATGACGTGGGTTTTGGAGCCGCCAGTGCCTTCGGTGGTCCCTGCAATACCCCCACTTTCGAGCGATTAGCGGCGGCTGGGTTAAAATACACCCGTTTTCATACCACTGCCCTCTGTTCTCCCAGTCGTGCGGCTTTGCTCTCCGGAAGGAATCATCACTCGGTCGGCATGGGCAACATCACCGAAACCGCCACCTCCGCCCCCGGACAGAGTTCCGTCCGCCCCAACACCAAAGCCCCCCTTGCCTTAACCCTGAAGCTGAACGGCTATTCCACGGCGCAATTCGGTAAATGCCACGAAGTACCAGTTTGGCAAACCAGCCCGATCGGTCCCTTTGACGCTTGGCCCTCTGGCGGGGGTGGATTCGAGTATTTCTACGGCTTTATCGGTGGCGAAAATAACCAGTGGGAGCCGGCACTGTACGAGGGAACAACCCCGATCGAACCGCCGAAAACCCCGGAGGAAGGCTATCACCTGACCGAGGATCTGGCCGATCGAGCGATCGCTTGGATTAGTCAACAAAAAGCCCTCGCCCCCAATAAGCCTTTCTTTGCCTACTTCGCCCCCGGCGCAACCCACGCCCCCCACCACGTCCCGAAGGAGTGGATCGACAAGTATCGAGGCCAATTCGCTCACGGTTGGGATCGCCAGCGTGAGATCACCTTTGCCCGACAGAAAGAACTGGGCGTAATTCCCCAAAATGCCGAACTCACCCCTCGTCACGCCGAAATTCCCCCATGGGATGACATGGACGAGCGCCTGAAGCCGGTATTAGAGCGCCAGATGGAGGTGTACGCCGCCTTTCTGGAACATACCGATGATCAGGTGGGACGAGTGATTCAAGCCTTAGAAAAGCTAGAAATCCTCGACGATACGCTAATTTACGTCATCGTCGGTGATAACGGTGCCTCCGCCGAGGGAACGCTCCAGGGCGCGTTTAACGAGATGGCCAACTTTAACGGGTTAGCGAGTCTAGAAACCCCGGAATTTCTCCTCTCGAAACTAGATGACTTCGGTGCGCCCGATTCCTATAATCACTACGCGGTCGGTTGGGCCTGGGCGATGAGTAGCCCCTACAAGTGGACGAAACAGGTCGCTTCCCACTGGGGCGGCACCCGCAACGGTACGATTGTTCGTTACCCCAAACTCATCCAGGAAAAAGGTGGGATTCGTCACCAATTCTGTCACGTCATTGATGTGGCCCCGACGGTGTTGGAAGTGGTAGGCATTCCCGAACCGACGATGGTTAACGGTGTCCTACAAAGTCCCTACGAGGGTACGAGTATGGTTTATACCTTTAACGACGCAGCCGCCCCCGAACGTCATGATGTGCAGTATTTCGAGATGTTTGGCAATCGGGGCATCTATTACAAGGGTTGGAGCGCGATTACCAAGCACCGCACCCCGTGGGTGATGACTGGACAGACGATGGTTCCTTTCGACGATGATATCTGGGAACTATACGACGGCAGTACGGATTGGACGCAAGCTCGGGATCTCTGCCAGGAAATGCCAGAGAAACTGCACGAACTACAGCGACAATTTCTGATCGAGGCGGTTAAATATAATGTACTGCCCCTAGATGATCGCCAAGTGGAACGGATCGATCCCGCCACCGCCGGCCGACCCACCCTCGCCGGGGGGAACTCGCAATTATTTTTCGCCGGAATGGGGCGTTTGTCCGAAAATAGCGTCATCAACATCAAAAATAAATCCTTCTCGGTAACGGCGGAACTGGAAATTCCCCCGGAAGGCGCGGACGGGGTGATTATCGCCCAAGGCGGCCGCTTCGGTGGTTGGAGTGTCTATAGCCACGATGGAAAAGCCAAGTTCGTCTATAACGTGCTGGGGATTGAAAGTTTTGTCACCGAGGCGACGGAGACGATCCCGGCCGGTAAGCATCAGGTACGGATGGAGTTTGCCTACGATGGTGGTGGTTTAGGACGGGGGGGAAATGTCACCCTCTACTACGACGGTCAACCAGTGGGTACGGGTCGGGTAGAACGAACTCAGGCTTTTATTTTCTCCGCCGACGAAACCACGGATATCGGCTACGAATCCGGTACCCCCGTGGCGGCGGAATACACCTCGAAAACCAGTCGTTTCACCGGTAAGATCGGTTGGGTTCAACTGGATGTGGGTACGGACGCTCATGACCACCTGATCGACCAGGAGGAACGCCTGAAAATTATCATGGCCCGGCAGTAGAAAAGGGGACTTGTGATACTGATAGTTTTATCTAGACTATCCCTCGGTTAAAAGCAAAAAAATTGAGCTTAAATTAGCAACTTTGTCCTATGGAATGGTCTTTTTTGAGAAACTTTGCCATCACTTTATTCGCACTCTTAAATCCCCTGGGGATGCTGCCGATTTTTATTAGTTACACCGCTCGCGAACGTAAACAAGTGCAACGACTCGTGGCTCTATTTGTCTCGTTAACTGTCTTGTGTTTGTTGTTGATTTTTTTGTTTATCGGAACGGCAATGCTAAAATTCTTTGGTGTGACCTTAGACTCTTTTCGCCTGGCTGGTGGCGTGCTTTTGTTGATTATCGGTATCAACATTGTTAACGGTTCTGGGGCAGGGACAAAAGAGCTTTTAATTAATGAGCAAGGCGGGGATTATCTCAGCGAAGCTAAGTCAGTTTATCGGCAGATTGTTATTCCTATGGCTATGCCTTTATTAGTGGGGCCTGGGGTGATTGCTAACGTTATCCTTTATGCCAGTGAAGCCGAATCAAAGCTAGGTATTGGTACGAGCATTGAACTGATTTTGATGACAATTTTAGTCAGTTTTTTAGTCTTTCTCATCCTCGCTGCTGGCAAATGGTTGCAAAGACTTTTAGGAGATATTGGCTTGAGTATTACTCAGCGAGTTATGGGCCTATTTGTAGCGGCGATCGGAGTACAATTTATGGTGACAGGTTTGATTAATATTTTTGTCGATCAGATCGTTCCGAGACTACCATCATAGCCAATTGCTAATTAGTCTAAATAGTTAGCCAAGAAAATTACTGGAAATATCAAATAAGCTGTTGTATATTTAAACTGGGTATTAAGGAGAGCAATCATGAGAAATTCTGAGCAATTGACCAAATCCCTGAAGCGTTTTCGTTATACACTTTTTCTGGGAGTAGCGGCCATGGCAATCACTAGCTGGGGGATGCCCAATATTTCTGTAGCCCAGACTACTCCTGCTCAAGAAAAAGTGCAGTTAATGTTCGTGCAAACGGCGGAAGATCTTAAGGTAGATCCCGTCGCAAAAACAATTCGCCTGGTGAACGTCAACAAACAGACATTATACTTTTCCGATCGCCCGAACCGGATTGCTGGTAATCTGACCATGGCCGCCTACATGGATGAGTGGACAGCCAGGGCGGGAAAAGATAATTTTGCCAACGATCCCCCCAATGCTACCCTCTCGGTCTATGAACCTGGCCGTCAAGACAATACTATAATTGTCGTCGAGATTAGCAATCCCGTCATCGATGGCAAGGACTTGATTTATAGCTACAAGCTCATCGAAGGGACTCTACCCAAGGCCGGCGGGGCAACTTCCCTATTTATCGATTGGATTGGTGTTGGTGGTGGTGTCGGTCCCGGCTTTTACGGGGTGGGGGCCGGTACCCGCGGGGTCGGTTTATACGGTGGTTACGGTGGCCCCCTGCGCTATTAATACACTTGTTCTAAGCCGCCTGTAAATTTATCTACCGATGAGGAGAATTCCATGAGTTACAGATACATCAATCAATTAGCCACACCCGAAAATTTGCATCGATTTCTGGAATTTGTCGATCTAGCGGCTGGTGCGGGCCAAGAAACGGCTAATGTCTGGGAAATCGAGCGCCGATTGGTCAATAGTCGCCCGATGGAGTTATGTGTAAAAGCAGTTCTGCAAGAACCAGCCTCCGCGCAATTAGTACAAGAAAGATACATCGGCAAACCCTACGATCTCGAAGCAATGTTAAAAATGCCGAAAGGTTCTCTCGGTTGGACTTACGGCACAATTATGCACACTTTGGGCTATGATCCGCAATTTTATCCCCAACGCGAGCAATTTGATTCCGATGCCGACTATATTGGTTTTCGCATTGATAAAACCCACGATATCCATCACATTCTCACCGGGTTTAGTTTAGATACTCTTGGAGAATTGGGAGTAATTTCTGTCACGGTCGCTCAAACTCGTTATCCTACTTTTCTCCTCATCGATCTCCTCTCTTTACTGATGACTTTTTTTACCAGTGATACTCTGTTAAGTGAGGTGGAAAGTGATGCCGATTTAAATAAAACTCTCGGTTACAAATTCGAGTTAATTTCTCGGGGAATTACCATCGGTCGCCAGGCCCAACCCCTATTCCCGATCAAGTGGGAAGAAGGATTAGAAAAACCCTTAGATCAATGGCGTGAAGAACTGAATATCAAACCAGTTTTAGACGGGCCTTGGAGTTGGTACAGTTGCCCGGAATTACAAGCAGCGATCGCATAATTTACCCAGCGGATTTTTATGAGAGAATAGTTAGGGATAATTCTGCTTTGATCTATGATCAAAAAAACCTCTAGAAAACCAAGCTATACTCAAATTCGCTGCCTCTGTCAAATAATTGTCGCTCTGATTGTCTTAATGCTGCCGGTGACAAATACTCTGCGACTGGTTTTAGCTTTTCTTTTCGCTTTAATAGTGGCAATTATGTTACTAGCTTACAGAATTTCTGGCGTTGCCCCCTGGCAGTTAGAACTATTAAAATCTCCCAATCATCGGTGGCATTTCTGGAATCCCTATTTTATACGATCAGCAGTTTCGGACTATTAATTTATCTGCTCGCTTCCGAACACGCCATCGTTCATTTTGCTTGTGGTTTTTTGGGTATTATTAGTGCTTGGTTAGCCATACAACTGATCTACAGCCAAGAATATGCAGTGCGCTACTATCATGATGGTAAGGGCCTAGTTTTTCCCGATTGAGATCAACCTAATTGGACGGAATTTCTCGATCAAGGTTTTTGTATGGCGGCTTGTTATCAAACCTCCGATACAAGTATTAATAGTACGGCGATGCGGCGGCTGGTAGCAACCTACGGGATGCTTTCCTATTCTTTATCCGTCTCGATTATTGCTATTATTTTTGGGATGATTGGTAATTTACTCTAAGCAAAAAAGATATTTTATTAAGGAAGTTATGGTTCATCAGAAAATTAATCTCGATCGCCTAGGTCCAGAAAAGACACTAATTACCCCCACCTATGCTTCCCGCGCCCTGACTTCCGCCGTACCTAAATACGAAATTCCCGAGGGAGAAATGCCGCTGGCGGTGGCGTACAATTTAATCCGCGATGAACTCGCCCTTGATGGTAATTCTCGCCTGAATTTGGCTACTTTTGTCAGCACTTGGATGGAACCGGAAGCCAAACAATTAATGGCGGAAACCTTCGATAAAAACATGATCGACAAGGATGAATACCCACAAACCGCCGAAATTGAATTGCGTTGTGTGAATATGATCGCTAGACTCTGGAATGCTCCCAAAGGCGCAGCGGCAACCGGTTGTTCTACCATTGGTTCCAGTGAAGCGGCGATGTTGGGAGGCATGGCTTTAAAATGGCAGTGGCGCTATCGCCGACAAAAAGAGGGTAAACCCACCGATAAACCTAATTTAGTCATGGGCATTAATGTGCAGGTTTGTTGGGAAAAATTCTGTCGTTATTGGGAGGTAGAACCGCGTTTTGTGCCGATGGAAGGGAATCGTTTTCACCTCGAGGCGACGGAAGCAATTAAACTAATTGATGAGAATACGATCGGGGTAATTGCCATTATGGGTAGTACCTTTGATGGTAGTTACGAACCCGTCCAAGAAATTAATGATGTTCTAGAAAAATTGAACAGAGAAACCGGCTGGCAAGTTCCCCTGCACGTCGATGGTGCTAGTGGTGGTTTTATTGCCCCTTTTCTTGATCCCGATTTAGTCTGGGATTTTCGCCTCAAATGGGTTAAATCGATTAATGCTCCTGGACATAAATACGGTTTAGTCTATCCCGGTGTCGGTTGGATTATCTGGCGAGATCGGCAAGAATTGCCAGAAGAATTAATCTTTCATTGTAATTATTTAGGCAGTGATCTGCCTAATTTTGCTCTCAATTTTTCTCGTCCCGGCAATCAAGTAGTCGCTCAATATTATAATTTTTTACTCTTGGGCAAAGAGGGTTATCGACAAATTCATCAAGCCTGTCGAGATACGGCCTTGTATTTATCGGGGGAAATCGCTAAGATGGGGCCGTTTGAATTGATTACCGATGGCAGCACTATTCCAGTTTTTGCTTGGAAATTAAAGGAGACAATTAGCGATCAAACTAATTATATTTTATTCGATTTAGCCGATAAATTGCGCGAGCGGGGTTGGTTAGTTCCTGCCTATACAATGCCCAAAAATCGCCAAGATTTAACTGTGCAGCGCGTGGTGATTAAAGAGGGATTTAGTCGCGACATGGCGGAGCTTTTGTTGCGGGATATTAGGTCAGCGATCGCATTTTTTCAATCTCAGTCTCATTATCAGTCAAAATTATCTGGTTCCCATTTCCATCACTAACAGATGTTGAGGAAAAACTCGCTTAAATTTCCTAAATATTGGCAACCCTTACAGAGTTTTGGTGTTGGCAATTTTTCCACTCCTGTCTCAACCTAGTATATCTGTACCTCATCGAGGACAGTAATGCCTAAATCTTACCCGAATACACCCAAAAAAATCTGACTTAATCCTATGAAATCTGTACCATTTTTCGATATTAATCTAATATCTTTAATGCCAAGTAAACCATCTAGAACTAGAGGATGGATGAAAAAAATTGGACATACTTTGGTAATATTTATCGTAGTTTTACTACTGACTCTAACCTCCCCTCTTTTGGGAATAGCTCAAAATCCGACACAACCGGAAAATAAAATTGACGGCTTTCCAGTTATGTTAGATGGAAAAACTCTCTTTTTTATCCGGCGTGGAGTTTCTTCATTTTCGGCGGAGGAGAGAGCTAACGCTATTACCCGGAGAATTGAAAGAATTGCTCAAAATGATTCTATTCCTGTTGAGAACCTGACAATTAAGCAGATTCCTGATGATAACTCACTTTATTTAAGTGTAGATCAAGAAGTAATTCTAACGGTGACGGAGCGAGATGCAAAAGCCTATCGTTCAACGCCGGAGGTTTTAGCTCAACAAGCTTTACAAAAAATTCAGGTTGCTATCGCTCAATATCGCCAAGATCGAAAACCCGAACAACTACTTAAGAACATCATTTATACGGTTATAGCCAGCTTTGCCTTCCTGATTATTAGCTTTGCAGTTATCAAAATTTCAGGGAAGCTATTTCCCTTTATTAGACGTTTGATTGAATCCTTGACGCCAGGCATTCAAATCGGGAATGTTGAGATCATATCTTCCTCTAATATAAGCTTTTTTTGGTTGCGAGTTCTTCGCATAATTCGCTTCTTTGTTCTGTTTTTATTATTATTTAATTATGCCACATTTGTACTTCGTTTATTTCCCTGGACAAGAGTTTTTGGTGAGAGTATTTTAGGCTATTTTTCTCAATCATTAGAACTGGTTTTGTCGTCCATTGGCAAATATCTTCCTAATGCCTTTATTATTGCCATAATCATTTTTATAACCTACTACTTAATCGGGCTAATCAAGCCCTTTTTTACAGCAATAGAAAGAGGAAATCTGGTTATTCCTGGTTTTTATACTGATTGGGCTAAACCGACTTACAATATCCTATTAGTCATAATTATTGCCATAGCAGCAATAGTTGCTTTTCCCTATTTGCCCGGTTTTGATTCCCCTGCTTTCCGAGGTGTTTCTGTTTTTCTTGGTCTTCTTTTATCCCTTGGTTCTACTTCGGCAATCGCCAATGTTATTGGGGGAATTATTCTTATTTATACCCGGGCATTTCGCATCGGAGATCACATTCAAGTAGGAGATGTAATTGGCGATCTAATTGAAAAAAACTTCCTAGTCATCCGCATTTGTACTCCCACTAATAAAATCATTACTATTCCTAACTCATCTTTATTAAGTAGTAATGTGATTAACTTTAGTATTTCCTCGCGGGAATTAAACAGAAATCTAATTATTCAGACAACGATTACCCTAGGGTACGATCTGCCCTGGCGAAAAGCCCACAAAACCTTAATTGAAGCTGCACTAGAGACCGAGCATATTCTCAAAGAACCCGCACCTTTTGTCCTGCAAACTAGCCTAGATAATTTTTACATCAGTTATCAATTGAACGCTTACACTAACCAACCCAATTTAATGGTAATCATTTATTCAGAACTCCATCAAAATATTCAAGATAAGTGTAATGAAGCTGGGATTGAGATTCTTTCTCCCAGTTACACCTCCCTACGAGATGGAAATACAACAACCATTCCCGAAAATTATTTACCTTCCGATTATGTTGCGCCTCCCTTTCGCGTTCAATCTTCAGACAATCAGGAAAACAACACATTATGATAGTAAATCCGTTTTTAAGCACTCACTGTTGGCGGATTATTAATATGATGAGCCAATTCAAGTCTGAATTGCATCACTGTCCGATTTACCTTCATAGAATAGCTGATTTGGGGTACGATAATTAAGACATTTTCGAGGACGATTGTTAATAGAGTTTACGGCTCTTTCTACCTGCTCTAGCTTAAGGATTTTAAAATTCGTTCCCTTGGGAAAAAAGTGTCTCAATAGTCCCTTAATCTGCTCGTTTAATCCCCTCTCCCAAGAACGATAAGGATCTGATTTGTTGTTGTATTGATCGGACAGTACCTGATCAGCCTTTCTTTGTTAACTATTGAGGTTGATGCGTTTCATTTTTGAATTGGCTATTACTTAAAAATAATTGTCTTAGTCAAACATTATAGCAGTTATCTTAATGGTGAGACAGGAAGTTTTTTTGGGGAGTCGATCATCAATAGCAAATTAGGTTGTACTTTATCCTGATGAGAAAAGCTGTAACACAACTAAGGTTTTTAAATTGAATAATCGATAAATTTCTCAATTTTATTGTCAAAATCAGTGAGTAAGGTTGCTTTTCTCGGTTTTAAATGTACCGTTTGTTCTGGTTGTAACTGTAATTGCTTGTATTCCTCACGATTGAGATAAGCCACCACCATTTCCCCATCGGCTAACATTAATTCTACTTGTATTTCCCAGCCTAAATGAATAACTCTTTTTACCACTGCCCAACTATTCAACCCATCTTGTTCGGGAATGATTTCGAGGTCGTGGGGACGGATAAAGACGGTGGAATTATCCCCCTGATGATACCCTTTTCCTAATCCTGCTAGATTAGGTAAAATATTCACTTCTCCAATAAATTGCATCACAAAAGGTGTAGCGGGATGATCGTAAATTTCGGCGGGAGAAGCCACCTGTTCAATTTTACCATGATTCATGACGACAATCGTATCGGCCACCTCCATTGCTTCCTCTTGATCGTGGGTAACAAAGACACTGGTAACGTGAACTTCTTCGTGTAAATTTCTCAGCCATACCCTTAATTCTTTTCTAACTTTTGCATCTAAAGCCCCAAAGGGTTCATCTAATAATAATACCTTCGGTTGAATGGCTAAAGCGCGGGCTAAAGCTACTCGCTGCCGTTGTCCTCCCGATAATTGGGCGGGATAGCGATCGCCTAATCCTTGTAATTGAATTAATTCTAATAATTCCTCAACTTTTTTCTTAATTACCGGCGATTTTTGCTGGCGAATTTCTAGGCCAAAAGCAATATTTTGGCGGACAGTTAAATGTTTAAATAGGGCATAATGTTGAAAAACAAAGCCGATATTTCTCCGTCTAGGGTCCAGATGGGTGGTATCTTGTCCGTTAATGATAATTGCGCCACTGTCGGGAGTTTCTAATCCCGCAATTGAACGTAATAAGGTGGATTTTCCCGATCCCGATGGTCCGAGGAGGGCGACTAATTTACCTTCAGGAATGGTTAAATTGATATTATCTAAGGCTTGAAAATTGCCGAAACGTTTAGAAACTTGCTGGATGATAATACTCATATTTTTAGGTTTTTTGTAGAACGTAGGTTGGGTTGAAGCATGAAACCCAACGCCCGCTCATATTTTTAGGTTTTTTGTAGTTAGGTAGTGTGAATTTTGTGGGCGGTTTTACGTTCGAGAATTTCTTTGATAATTAAAGTAACTCCCGCTAGTAAAGCTAGAATAGCCGCTGCACTAAAAGCGGCAGGAGTGAGATAATTTTTATAAGCCTGTTCTACGAAAATTGGCAGGGTGGCAGTTCTCCCTAAAATACTGCCAGAAACCACAGAAACCGCCCCAAATTCTCCCATCGCCCGGGCATTAGTTAACAGCACTCCGTACATCAACCCCCAACGAATATTAGGTAAAGTAACGCGCCAGAAAATCTGCCAATCATTTGCCCCTAAAGTGCGCCCCGCTTCCTCTTGTTCTAAGCCAATTTCTTCTAAGACTGGGATAACTTCTCTAGCGACAAAAGGCATGGTGACAAATATAGTTGCTAATACCATTCCGGGTAAAGCAAAAAGTATTTTTATATCGAAAAATTCTAGAAAAGAACCTAACCAACCATTGCGCCCATAGAGCAGTACAATCATTAAACCCGCTACCACAGGAGAAACGGCAAAGGGTAAGTCAATTAAACTAATTAATAACGTTTTGCCACGAAATTGATTGCGAGCAATTACCCAAGCTGCACAAAGTCCGAAAATTGTGTTTAAGGGTACAGTAATTAGGGCAATAATTACTGTTAATCTTACCGCTTCGATAAAGTCAGAGGTTCCCGCCGCTTCTAAAAAAGCTTGGAATCCATTGCGAAAAGCATAGTAAAATACTGCCGCTGCTGGAATAAATAATAACAGTGCCAGATAGACAAGGGCAATGATAATTAGTAGGGGTTTGTAATCCCATTCTTTCTGTTTAGTTAAGGCTTTTGGATTCTGCATTTTTGATCTGTCTCCAGTCATACTGTAATGTTTTTTACTCTTTACTTAACTCTGTATTTTTGCCCCCATTGTTGCAGGAAATTAATTACTACTAACATCCCTAGGGAAACCAGCAATAAAACCATGCCGATTACTGTCGCCCCCGTGTAATCATATTCCTCTAGTCTTTGGAAGATTAAAACTGGGGCAATTAAATCCTTAAAGGGAATATTAGAGGAGATAATAACTACAGAACCATATTCACCGATCGCTCTGGCAAAACCGAGGGCAACTCCTGTTAAAATAGCGGGCAGTATTGTGGGAAAAATCACTCGCCAAAAGATTTGCCAAGAGGAAGCTCCGAGGGATAAAGCTGCTTCTTCTACTTCTTTTTCCATTTCCTGTAAAACCGGCTGTAGGGTGCGGACAATGAAGGGTAAAGCGATAAATAACATCGCCACAAAAACCCCTAAAATGGTAAAGGATATCTTAATACCAAAGGGGGCAAAAAATTGACCGATCCAACCGTTATCACTATAAACTGTGGCGAGGACTAAACCAGCAACAGAAGTGGGTAAAGCAAAGGGCAAATCTACACAAGCATCGACAATTTTTTTCCCAGGAAATCGATAACGCACTAATACCCAAGCGATAATAGTGCCAAAAACTCCGTCAATTAGTCCAGCGATTAAGGAAGTAAAAAAAGTGACTTGGTAGGCGGATAAAGAAATCGGTAAAGTGGCAATGCGCCAAAATTCGGCAAAACCAAGAGTTAGGGATTTAGCAAATAGTGCCGCTGCTGGTAAAACCAACAAAACCACTAGATAACTAATGGTAATTACCCAAGGAATAGAAACTTTTTTCAGGGTTTGACTAGGAGATAAAGATAATTGTGGGTTAGCCATTGTTAATTATTGCTAAGTAAGTAGTTCCAATTAAATAGAAGATAAATTTTGCCTTTGATCCCCCCTGCCCCCCTTGATAAGGGGGGTGGGGGTCTGCCTTGATAAGGGGGGTGCCGATTAGAGATTACCAATTGTCCGCTTCTTCAAGAACTTGTGCTGAATCATACCAAACTTCTACATCTAAATCTGCCAGATAGGAAAGGGCATTTTCTATCCCTTGGGAGTTGCCTTGCAGTTGTAGATCGAACCAGCCATCTTGATTATTATTGGCAGCTAACAAAGCGGAAAATATATTCACTTTTAGACCAGGAAAAGACCCTAAACGTGCTATGATTGGCTCGTTAATATATTGTTTAGGAATCCGAATTTTTATTCTTCGGGACGTGGGGCGATCGAGTCCTGATTGATCGAGATGTAAGTCACTTTGGGGATGATTAATAGTTTGCCATTGAGGTTGATTATCCATGGTTTTTCTCCTTAGGATTTACCAGCTTTAGTGAGAATTTTATCGAACAAGGCTCCATCATCAAAGAATTGCTTTTGTACTTTATCCCAACCGCCTAAATCCTGCACGGTAAAGAGATTTTTTATCTGAGGAAATTTACTCTCAAACTCTTTAAATACCGTCGGTTCAACGGGACGAAACCCCACCTGAGCAAATTCTCTTTGGGCTGCGGGAGTAAATAAAAACTGCACAAAAGCCTCGGCCACTTTTCTCGTACCTTTTTTATCCACATTAGCATCAACAACCGTCACGGGATTATCAATAGAAATATTATAATCAGTGGGAACAGTATAAGCTAACTTCTCACCTTTTTGATTAGCGAGAATCATCTCATTTTCGTAATTAATTAGCACATTTCCCTGACCTTGTTTAAAAAATACATCACTAGATTCGCGAGCATCTCTAGGTAAAACTGGCGCATTTTTAAACACTTTTTCGACAAAAGTTTGCGCCGCTTGTTCACTGCCTCCCGCTTGCGTCACCGAACCCCAAAGAGCGAGAAAATTCCAGCGCGCTCCGCCAGAAGTCTTGGGATTAGCAGTAATAACCTTAATATTATCCTTGGCTAAATCTGACCATTGATTAATTTTAATATTGGCATCACGAGGAACAAAAGCCACTACAGACTTATGAACAATAGAGTCATTGGGTGCTTCTTTTTCCCAACCGGGTTGAATTAATCCCGCTTGCTCAATTTTCTTGGTATCCAAAGCTAAAGCCAACGCTACCACATCCGCTTCTAAACCATCGATAACGGCACGAGTTTGGGAACCGGAACCGCCATAACTCTGTTCAAAAGTGACTTTTTGCCCCGTTTTTTGTTGCCATTCCTCGACAAATTTGGGAATGATTTTTTCGTAGGCACTTTGGGTGACAGCATAGGAAACAAGTGTCACAGTCACGGGTTTTTGGCTGTCATTGCCGCTATTGGTGGGGGATGAGGTACAAGATGCCAGCATTCCTCCCGTCAGGACAGTTGCCATGAGTAGGGATAAACAAGACTGGGATGACTGCATCGGCGGCGCTCCTAAGCTTTACTCTGAGGTTGTATCTGTTTTCAGGTCTGCTTTAATCCTACAGCACAGGAAATAAAATTTCAATACATTTATAAAACAAATTGGGAATAAGGCGATAACAAGGGAAACTGTGAGAAGATAAAATCAGTGCTACATCTAGGTTTGAGACTATGGGCAAGAGCGTCAAGGCCAAAAAAACAACCCTCCTACAACAACTGATTAACCAGAGTTTTCTCTTTCGCGGACTAGAGGAAGCTTGGTTAAGTCAGTATCTCGATGCCGACAATCTCAAGTTAGAGACGCTATTTTCCAATCGTCCCGTCTATACGGCTTTTCTACCCGATGAATTTCTAGATGTTTTGTATGTGATTTTGAATGAGGGTGTAATCGTCGTCCGCAGCACCCCCCTCGACCGGATTATTGCCATTACCTACCCCGGTGGCTGTTTTGGCCTGAGGAGTTTACCCTTTAGTTATGGTTTAGCCAGTCGCGCCTTTCCCTGTTTGGTGGAATCCTATAAAACTACCCACGTCCTGAAAATTCCCTTATCGGCGCTAGAAAAGATTTACAACGATAACGAAAGTTTTCGTCAACGGTACTGTTTTTTATTTGAATTACAGCAAAAATTCGAGTATCATTTGCTTAATTGCAGTAGCTATCCACCCCAAGCTGTAGCCACTTTACTCAGAGCCTTAATCTATCAAGAAAGAGAATTAGGCAGTCAACCAGATGCCGAAAATATCTATACTTTTGATCTATCCGTCGATGTGATTGCTCGCGCTTGTCAACTCAATCAACGCACCGTCGAACAGGTATTAAAAGGATTGCAAAACGTGGGATTAATTGCCTCAGAATCGACGGGGGATTTAATTCGGGTACTGGATGCCGAGGGTTTAAAAGAAGTTTACAGTGCCACCAGAGATAAAGTTAATTGGTGGCCCCTAAGATAAGTAGGTTTGGCCTTATTTATTATTGCCATTGACAGCGCTTTAAGGCATCTTCGGCAGCCGCTTTGGTGGCATCCTGTTTCCGTTTGCCTTTACCTGTACCGTAGAGAAGATGATTAACCCGCACTTCGGCAGTAAATTCCCTAGCGTGGGGGGGGCCGGTAACATCAATGATCGCATATTCTGGATTAGAGGCGAAATTGGCCAGCGCCCACTGTTGAAAGAGATTTTTGGCATCGATAAAAGATGGCGATTCCGATTGTTGAGAGACTAAATGAGAGGCAACAGGGATAAAAAGCCCGTGCAGATAGTTTTTAACCGCATTTAACCCCGAATCTAGATAATAAGCCCCAATTATCGCTTCAAAAGTGTCCGCTAATAGGGTAGGATTTGATCGCCCCCGATCTTTAATTGCTCCCTTGCCTAAACGCATTAACTCCCCCAGGCCGATTTCAATGCCTAATTGCGCTAATTGTTCTTCTTTGACCAAATTTGACCGCAAACGGGTTAATTCGGCCTCGTTCATGGCGGGATATTTTTGATACAATAGTTCGCCCACCAAAAAAGCCAAAATCGCATCGCCTAAAAATTCTAGGCGCTCGTTATTTTCCGTCAATTCCGACTGTTCATTGACATAGGAACGATGGGTTAAAGCTTGGGTGAGAAGGAGAGCATTTTGAAAAGGAGGCAAACAAGACATTGCACGAGTAAGTCAAGAGCATTTCTTATCTTAATCTGACCCCACCGCGAATAGATGAGACGAACGATCCTTTTTTTACTGTTTTTTCCGGCTAGTTTAGGCATAATCTCCCAAATCTTCTCACCGGAAAACCTATCCGCTGCTATTCTTGCCCTAGGTATCCTGGGGATGTGTATGGAACAGGCACGCATGGCGGCGGTGGACTTGGCAGAAATTGCCCAATTTCAGCAAAAAACCAGCGATCCTCGCCTCGATCGCTTTTTTATCGTCACAGTTAGTACAATTGTTTTAGAATTATCGGGCTTTTATCTGGCTGCCCTCTCGATAGGATGGGGAGCTTTAATAGTTTTAGTCAGTCAAATTTGGTTTCAATGTTTAGCCAAGATTCAACTGCAGCCAAGCACAGAAAAAATTATTGACCATGGCATAGGGCCACGTTTACCCATCTTACTCGCTGACGGAATCGGCATAATCTTCGTGGCTTTCTGGTTAGCCAAAATCGCTCCCCTAATTATGGCCATAACTTTAACGACAATGTTATTAATCTACGGCTCTCTTAAGTATAGACCTCTGGCAAAAATCAAAAATCTTCCCTTAGTTGAGGAGTAAGTAGCCAGTATTCGGTCGTCAGGAGAATCAAGAATGAGCTTTAATCAACTAAATTCTCTACTTAGAGATTTTATGCCTATTTTTCTCATTTTTGAACTCTCAAAAATTAATTATCCAAGAACTCTCCTGTAGTCCCTCGAAATTACCGCAGAAATCGAGTGCCTTAATCAACCCGACAAAAAGTTAATTTTAGAGAGAATTCCCCCAGATGAAACCATTACCCATTATTTTATCAGTAGTCCAGACGCAGGAGGCTCTCTTAGGTTTGGTGGGTAAAATGTATTCTAAGATATAGTCCTGCTGGCGAGCGAGTGGCAGGAACCACTCCAGACACAGAGGACACGAAGATTGATCGCTTCTATAGTAAGTTAAACTGACCACACAAAGAATAAGAGAGCCGTACCCCGAATGAGGTATTCTGTGAAGTTAGATCAAATAGTGATGGAATTCAGACTTGAATTCCATCACTGTTATATGCTGGTCGGCTTCAAGGCTCTCGGTTTCATCGAAAATTTGGGTCTGAAACCCCGTCGTTCTACGACGGCTTTACTGTTAAATATGAGCATCGTTTACGAAATATATGCTAAAATGTGAGGTATGGAAAAAGCCTATTCGTTTCGATTTTACCCCACACCCGAACAAGAGTCGCTATTGCGGCGCACATTGGGCTGTGTAAGATTGGTTTACAACAAAGCTCTCCATCTCAGAACACAAGCTTGGTACGAAAAGCAAGAAAGAGTAGGATATACTGAAACTTCTTCAATGTTGACCGATTGGAAAAAGCAAGAAGAATTAGACTTTTTAAACGAAGTTAGCTGTGTACCTTTACAACAAGGGTTAAGACACCTACAAACAGCTTTTACTAACTTCTTTGCTGGTCGTACTAAGTATCCTAACTTTAAGAAAAAACATCAGGGAGGAAGTGCCGAATTTACCAAATCTGCTTTTACAATTAAAGACAAACAAATCTATTTAGCCAAATGCACAGAACCTTTACCTATTCGATGGTCAAGACAAATACCAGAAAGCTGTGAACCAAGCACAGTAACAGTCAGATTACATCCTTCTGGACGTTGGCATA
>NZ_SFBO01000051.1:0-5551 GCF_007095705.1 Microcystis sp. Msp_OC_L_20101000_S702 | reverse complement strand
AGAGTCTATCTTTCTCTAAAAAAATCGAGAATCACGTTGGGGAACCCTTTGGTATTTTATCCATGACTACAATGCACAGCAAAGGATTAAGCCGCCATCACTACTACCGAATCACCACCTTATTTTCCTCCGAATGCTCGCCATTTCGCCTAATCATACCTTAATTCAGCAACGCCTGGTAAAACCGAGGTTCTTCACCTGACATTCACAATCAACCTCTTGCATAATTAGGGTTTGCGGCAAAAAGTTTTTCGTGGGGTGTGGGGTGTGGGGTGTGGGGTGTGGGGAGAATAAATAAAATAATCTCCTATCTCCTATCTCCTATCTCCTGACTCGGAGAATACTGACTCGGAGAATACTGAATCCTGACTCCTGACGACCGGCTACTGACTTCTAACCATAACAACAATTTTTGATTTTTACCAGAGGTCTAATTGACTGATCCTGACTGGGCAATGGCTTGAAAAAGTCTCTGTTGAAATGTTGCCTCTGAGAGGGTGGGCGCGTAGCTAACCGCCACTGAAGCAGCATCTGGATTGATTTGGATTTCTTGCACGCCGGCTAGGGACTGAAGGCACTGACGCAACCGCTCGGCGTAGGAGAGATCTTGGCGCAGGCGAGGAATCCGCAGTCGCACCCGCCCGGCAATAGCGTGAATGATTTCGGTATCTGTGGGAAGGCTTGCAGTCGCTCGAATTTTCTGGCGTACCTTGGGCGAGATACAGAAGCCTTCTTGGGCTTCTAGATAACTAAGCAGGTCCACCAAATCATTGTGTACGGCAATTAGGCGATCGCATCCTTCTAGCTCCTCAACCCGCTCGGCGCTGTCGATGACCTGGATCGTTTTGATGACATTCTGATACATAGGGCGATCTTTTTGGATGTCGTCCCTCAGTTCCGCGGCAAATTGATAGAGCGAGATAGCTTCCAACTCAGGGTAGATCGATTCGGCTTGCCCAAAGACTTTAACGAATGTCTGTCCCAGAGATCTCTGCTCTGAGAAGGAAAAATAGAAAGCGTCTCCAGCAAAGTCCTCGCGGTTGGCAAAAGTCTTGATAATTTTGCTAATCAGTTCGATCGCCTTCTTGTCTCTGGTGTAGGGACCGTATCGATAGACGTACGAGTACCAGCCAAAGAATTTCACCAGGACATAGAGTAGTTCTAAGGCTTCGGGAGAACCGATTTCATCGGCTTCGGGATATTCCCTTTTAAAAAATTCCAACTCTTGCTGATTGAGGATGCCGTCAAGTCGGACTTGCAATTCGTGAGCGGCGAACAGGAAGGGATTAATATACAGAGCGGCAATCTGATTTCGTTTCTGCGTCTTTTCCTCCTCTTGTTGCTCGCTCCAAGTCCAAACTGTCCAGATGGCTGTGGCAGTTGCCGAAAGTACCGATAAGATGATGCCGAGTGTTACTTCCATGTTCCACTATTCCAATATTTATTAGCTTGGAGATTACATTCTCAGTTTCAATCTTGCCCACTTAGCTCGATAGGCAGTCCCCCCCTGAGATAGATGTCAGTATTTATAATATAAGGGTTGTCAAGAGCCGCCGGATTATCTGCGGCAAATGGCTGATTGCCGATCAATGGGATCGGCAAAAGGCGCACTACAGTTAGCCCATTTAACAAAATCAATGTCAAAAATGACAATAGCGGCGAATATTGTGCTGGCTCCCGCAGCAAAGGTGATCACAGCCATTATCATCGGATTTTTCTTCACCCTAGCTCCTTAATTGGGCTAATTCAAGCCTGAATTGCATCACTGTCTGATTTGCATTCATAGAATACCTCATTCGGGGTACGATAGTCAAGGCATTTGCGAGGACGATTGTTAATTAAGTTTACGGCTCTTTCTACCTCCTCTGGCTTAACGATTTTCAAATTCGTTCCCTTGGAAAAAACGATTTACGAAACCTCAAAGAATAGGATAGAAGGACTGCTATCCATCTCGGAATGGTTGGCAAAATCGTCTAGTATTTTTACCAAGAGTTGCCAAACAATCCGAAACTGGTTTGGAGAAATCATTGCTTATTTCGAGCGAAGGACAACGAAGGTCGGGTCGAGGAAATCAACAATAAACTTAAACTAATAAAACGGCGAGGCTATGGCTTGAGAAACTTTCGGATTTTTTGGTAGTCTATGAGGACTTGAAGGTATCTAATATGGTGAAAAATCCTAAGCTTGCTAAATCTATTTCAGATGCAAGCTGGTCAATGTTCACCGATTGGTTAGACTATTGTGGGAAAATACACGGGAAGTTTGTGATAGCGGTAAATCCACAATATACTAGCCAACAATATTCAAGTTGTGGCAATCCTGTCAAGAAAACATTATCTGTAAGAACACATATTTGTTCTTGTGGGTGTGTCTTGGATAGAGATAAAAACGCCGCTATAAACATTCTCGCACGGGCAAATACTGTCGGGCGGACAGAAATTCAAGCCCTCGGACAGACTACCCACTGTCTATTAAGTTAAAACCTAATAGATAAGGTAACTGGATGAACAGGGAATCTCTCGCATGAGTGCGATGGGATCGTCAAATGGTTTAGTTATCACTTCTCTTTTTGGGGCGTTGGTTACTTTTGCCTTTCCCATTGAACCCAATGGTAAAAGTTTGGAAAATGTTTAGGACAATGACCACAATGATTAGAAACTATCACGTTCCATTCTGAAGACGAGTCGGAGTGGCGATACCTCGACTTAGTTCAACTATCTGAACGATTACGACTTATGTTAAACATTGACCGCAAAAAGTCCTTGACTATCTGAGTCCCCATGAGGTATTTTATAGTCAGCACAGTGCCAGTGGAGTTCAAAAGACCTCTTGTAAAAATCAAAAATTGTTGTTAGGGTTAGGCTTCGGCCGTGAGATCAGGCTTCGACGGTGAGATCAGCCGAACCGCCGAACGGAGTCAGTAGCCAGTAGTCAGTAGTCAGGAGAATTAAGAATGAATAATAATCAGTTAAATAGCTATTTCAGACTTTAGGCCATTTAATCATTATTTTTCCCGTCTTTGAACCCTGAAAAATTAATTATGCAAGAGGTTCAAACTTAAACTGGCCATTAGTTACGGAGATAAATGACAATGAGTCAAACGGAAAATACTACGAGTGTCAAGAAGGATGCTATCGAATCTGTCCTAGCATTTGATGGCATAGACGATTATGTGCAGTTACCCGCAGCTAATACAGATTATTCGCAAGGATTTACCGTAGAAGCTTGGGTGCAGCACAAAAGTTTTCGCTCTTGGTCAAGAATTATTGATTTCGGCAATGGAGCCGAGAAAAATAGCATTGTTTTGGGAAATGTGGGCAAATCTAACGCCCTGGGACTCCATCTGTTTTGTAACAACGAAAAGCACTTCATAGAAGCCCCAAATGCCTTGGAAATTGGTAAGTGTACTCATGTAGCCGCTACCATTGATAAATCAGGGATGGGCAAACTATATAAAAATGGTCAATTAATCCAAAGTAAACAATTAAGCCTTCCAGACAACCTGAACCGAACCTTAAACTATATAGGTAAGAGTAACTGGGTTAATGATGGTTACTTTGAAGGTCAAATGACGGAAGTGAGGGTGTGGAACATTGCCCGACCAGAATCAGAAATCAAAGAAAATATGTCCCAGCGATTAAAGGGAAATGAAACCGGATTAGTGGGATATTGGCCCCTCAATGAAGGTTCAGAAAATATCGCCAAAGATAAGACAAGTAATGGCAATAATGGCACAATTAATGGTGCTACTTGGGGAAAATCTGAATTACCCATAACTGGCACGAAGGAGTCTGAAATAGGGAAAAAACCTGATGTGATCACTGGGGGTAATTCTCCCAGTAAATACGGAATTGCAGATACAAGAACTAATTATTATCTTGTAGATACCAACAAACCCATTAATGGCAATGGTGAAATAACTGGGTGGAATATTTGGGCAGAAAACACATCACCTGTACAACTGATCACTTATAGGAAGGAAGCAAATACCTGGTCAGTTGTGGGAAAAAGCGAGGTAAAAACTCCTGTGATTGGTTTAAACGAATTTTCCCTTACTACACCGATTAAAGTCAACCAAGGTGACTTTGTGGGAATATATTATCCCCAAGCAGGTTCTATCAGTTATGATAAGAATACTGCTCCTCTTGGTAACTTAAGCGGAAAAGTTTTGTTTACCTCATCCGGTGCTACTGCTACAGCATTTTCCGATTCAGTTGATCGTATTTATTCCTTAAGTGTCAAGGGAAATGTTGGAGAAATTCCTATAAAGATTGAAAAGACAGAAACAGCTAACTATGGAGTAATTGGTGTTGGGACAAATAATCTCCTGTGTAGCCGAGATACTTTAACCAGTGACTGGAAAGAGATACCTAATAGTGGTGCGGTCATTGGTGCTATCGTTATGCCAGATGGCAAAATAGTCGGCGTTGGAACCAATAAAAGCCTCTACACCCGAGATAGCTTGATCAGTGACTGGAAGGAAGTACCTAATAGCGGTGCGGTTATTAGTGTCACCGTCATGCCGGATGGGGAGTTAGTTGGAGTTGGGGCGAATAATCGCCTCTATAGCCGAGATAGCTTGACCAGTGACTGGAAGGAGATCCCGAATAGTGGTTCAGTTATAGCAGTGACTTGTTCAGTTCCACCCAAATTTACAACCCCTGAACCAGTTCCTAGCGACAATACGGATCAAGTATCTAAACCGATAAAATTAGGTCCGACAGGTGGTTCAATCTCAGGCACAGATTTTCAAATTCTTCCTAAAGATACTGCTCCACAATCACAATTGAAAAAGGTATTCGTGAATGCAGGTTGAGCAATTGACGCACTTCAGGTTGAATACGAAAATCCCGCTTCTATTCCGGGAGAAACCTATCTTTCAGACCTAGTTGGTGGTCGCGGCGGTACAAAAGGAGAATTTTCCATACCAGCAGGGGATTATCTCACGAAAATAAGCGGCATTTGGGGAATGTCAGTACCAGGACGTCCCAAGCAAGAAATTGTCACCATCCAATTTGAAACCAAAAAGGGAGTTAAATCACCCGTTTTTGGGGGAAAGCATGGAAAACAAGAAGTTGACCCTTTCGTCTTAGAAGCGCCAGAAGGTCAGGAGATTATCGGCTTCTTTGGCTCTTATGGGGGAGGGCAAAATTTGTTAGTACGTTTGGGGATTTATTGCCAAACTGTTACAACTTTGGCAAAACTGGAGGCTCTTCTGGTTTTCGTGTGTTAATTTTTGTTATGAATTAAAGCAAGCAAATAGCTTAAGTCGAAGATGTTGAAAATTGGTAAATCCATAACTCATTCTTTTAATAAGCTTTATTTTGGTATTCATTCCCTCAATTAATCCGTTGGTTGTATGATTTTCAAAGTAATTACAAATACCCTGCAAATGCTTCTGGATCATGCTGGCACCACTTTCATATAATATTCCGCCTATTCTTATCCATTTTTCCAATTTTCTCTCAGCACCTCTGAACGTTCTACTACTTTGATAAATTTGTCTAATTTCTTCTTTCATTTCCCAGGCTATTCCCAAGCAGGGATGTTC
>NZ_SFBO01000050.1:0-4173 GCF_007095705.1 Microcystis sp. Msp_OC_L_20101000_S702 | reverse complement strand
GGTGATTTGAGCGTGAATCTTGGCTACTTTGATTCTTGCCTTTTCTCGATTATTTGAGTCTTTTTTCTTCCTAGAAAGGCTTTTTTGGGCCTTTCGCAGTCTCCGATAATGCTTTTTAAAATGCTTGGGATTAGACACTTTATCGCCATCGCTGGTAATCACGAGGCTACTAATTCCTAAGTCAATTCCAATGGCTTTATCTGTTACTGGTAAAGGCTTAATCGTTGGGTCATCAAATCTAATTGAGATATGCCAACGTCCAGAAGGATGTAATCTGACTGTTACTGTACTTGGTTCGCATCCGTCTGGTATTTGTCTTGACCATCGAATAGGTAAAGGTTCTGTGCATTTGGCTAAATAGATTTGTTTGTCTTTGAACTTAAAAGCAGATTTAGTAAATTCGGCACTTCCTCCTTGATGTTTTTTCTTAAAGTTAGGATACTTAGTCCGACCAGCAAAGAAGTTAGTAAAAGCTGTTTTTAGGTGTCTTAACCCTTGTTGTAAGGGTACACAGCTAACTTCGTTTAAAAACTCTAATTCTTCTTGCTTTTTCCAATCAGTTAGCATTGAAGAAGTTTCAGTATATCCTACTCTTTCTTGCTTTTCGTACCATGCTTGTGTTCTGAGATGGAGAGCTTTATTGTAAACTAATCTTACACAGCCCAATGTGCGCCGCAATAGCGACTCTTGTGTTGGTGTGGGGTAAAATCGAAACGAATAGGCTTTTTCCATGTCTCACATTTTAGCATATATTTCGTAAATGTGCTAATATTTAACAGTAAAGCCGTCGTAGAACGACGGGGTTTCAGACCCAAATTTTCGATGATCAACAGTAATCACCAACAAGCGATCGAGCTAATGTTAGCATCGGGAGACTATAATCAGTTATTGTTATTTTGTCAGCAAGCGCTGGCGGTTCATCCGGAAGTGACTGATTATTATCCCTATCTGGGATTAGCTTATCTGCTGCTAGAGCAGCAAGCAACAGCGCAAGAAATTTGGTTATTTTGGCTGTTACAATCAGAGTCCAGTCAGGATTTAATTGTGCTGCTCAAAAAAGAGATAATTAGAAATCTTGATTGCTGGCAGTTTGGCCAAGCTAAATTAATCTATCTTCAGTGGCTAGAATTAGAGGAAATAGAAGGGGATGAAGAGATAGAAAATTATGCCCTGACTGCGATAAACTCCTGTCTTCAAGAGGTGCAAGAGGCAATTAATCGGCGAGAATATACTTTAGCTGAGGACTTTTACTTAAGAATTTTATCTTGGCGTGAACAATTAGCTTACATCTGGCACGATTTAGGATATTTATACTATATAATTAACCGACTAACAGAATCTTTTAACTGTTTGGCACGAGCCATCAACTTAGAGGAAAATCAAGCCTTATATCATTATACCATGGCCATGGTGCTAGAAAAACAATCACGTTCAGATACAGCTTTATCAGCTTATCAAAAAGCGATTGATCTCAAGGCTAATTTTGTCGATGCTTATAATAAACTGGGCAATTTATTTTATCGATTAGGGCAGCTAGAGTCAGCCGAAAAATTCTATCAGCAGGGAATTAATAACCAGGCAGATTTTTATCCTTTCTATATCAATTTAGGCAATGTCTATTTAGTTAAACAAGCTTGGACAGAAGCAAAAAATGCTTATAAAACAGCCCAACAAATGGCAGGAGATAGACGAGAAATTAGTCAAAATCTCTCCCTTTGGGAAATTCTGCAAGCTGACCAAAAAAGAGCGAATCTTTATTCAGGTGATTATTTTTATCAAAGAAAAATCTATCAATTAGCATTAAACTATTATCAAAAATTATTAGCAATTAAAATAGAGGACAGCAATTTTTATTTAAATTGCGCCCATTGCCATCTCATTCTTAAAGAAGAAAAACAAGCTTTAGAAGTGTATAAAAAAGGCATTAACTATCATCCAGAAAATATTGATTTACATTTGCGCCTAATTTGGTTACTACAAAATAATTATCCGATCAAGGTGGCAATTCAAGCAACTAAATCGGCTTTAGAGTATCTTCCCGATCACCCATCCCTGAAGTTAGAATTAATGCGGTTAATGCCGATAGTTTACACAACTCAAGCAGATATTATGCTATATCGATCAAACTACGAGAAACGGTTAGATAATATCTTGTCCAATCTTGATTTAACCACTAATAATCAACAACAGGAGGCGTGGAAAAGTATTGGATTAAGAACTAATTTTTATCTTCAATATCAAGCGGAAAATGATTTAGAACTACAAAAAAAATATGGAGAATTAGTTTATAAAATTGCCTCGGTTAACTTTCCCAATTGGGTAAAAAACCTAACCATGCCTACGGGAAAAATTCGCCTTGGCTATATTTCTGCTCACCTGCGTCATCACACAGTAGCGAAACTCTTTCAAGGATGGTTGCAGTGGCGAAATCGAGAGCAATTTGAAATTTACTGTTATGGAATAGATATTAATAACACCTGTGATAATTTTACGAGAGAATATCAAGAGCAAAGTGATTATTTTTATCAGTTTGATAATTTAGTTAATATGGAAAAAATTGCTCAAAATATTTTAGATAATCAGTTACATATTCTCGTTTATTTAGATATTGGTATGGATGCTCGTACTACCCAACTAGCAGGATTGCGTTTAGCTCCAGTACAATGTGTAACTTGGGGACATCCAATCACCTCAGGATTACCAACCATTGATTATTTTATCTCCAGTGAATTAATGGAACCCACGGAGGGAGATAATCACTACAGTGAAAAATTAATTCGCTTATCCAATTTAGGTATTGCCTATGCTAAACCCTCGCTTCCTCCCCAGAGAAAAACTCGTTTAGAGATGGGATTAGCCGAGGATAAAATCATCTACTTAAACTGTCAAAGTTTATTTAAATATCTGCCAGAAAATGACGATATTTTTCCTAGAATTGCCCGACAAGTTCCCCACAGCCACTTTATTTTTATCTGTCATCGTAGCGAATTTGTGACCCATTGCTTTCAGTCGAGATTAAGTCAAGCTTTTAATAGGTATGGACTCAATTGGCAAAATTACGGGGTAATGATGCCACAATTAGAACAAAATGATTATTTTCAGCTTAACTTATTAGCAGACATCTATTTAGATAACTTAAGTTGGTCGGGAGGAAATACCACCCTCGAAGCAATTGCCTGTCAGCTTCCAGTTGTTACCTGTCTGGGGGAATTTATGCGCGGACGACATTCCTATGCTATCTTGAAAAAATTAGGCATAACCGAGACAATTGCTACCGATAAAAATCACTATATTGAAATTGCTATCCGTTTAGGTTTAGATAATCAATGGCGACAAACAATCAAAGATTATACTAAAATGAATATCGATACAGTATTTAACGATCGAACCTCCGTAGAAAGTCTAGAAAGATTTTATCAATCTGTAGTAGGAGAAGGTAAATAAAACTTTAGGGTTACATAGGGTTTGCGGCAAAAAGTTTGTTGGGGTGTGGGGTATGGGGAAGAGAACCACATAAAGTTCATTTTGTCAAGGATTTAAGATACTCTTACCCTGTGTTTAATCCTCTTTCCCAAGAATGATAAGGAGTAGTAAAATAAAAATCTGCTCCTAGTTTCTGACTCAACTCTTGATGTCCACAAAATTCTTTGACCTTGTCACAAGGGTCGGTTTTTCTTTTGTCAGGGGGAATCTCTTGGAAAAGTTTTTCGGTGACAAGGGTTGATGTCCGATGCGGTTTTGTTCTTGGCCAATGCTGCCACGCTCCGGAATCGCGCCACGCTTATTTTTCGCTCCGCTTCGACTCTTTCTTTTTCCTCGTCTGGCCCTATAGGTATTCTTGATGCTCTCGGCTCTTCGGTTTGTGTTATGCAATGGACGGGGGTTATAAGGGATGGAACACTTATATAGAAAGGCATTTAGCGATTTTTGTCAATTATTTTCGATCTAGAGCGAACTAATCAATTAAGTCTTTTACCAGATAAGGATTTAGTCGATTTATGCCCCCATATCGAACCATACCAAGTAACGAAGAACCAAATTACTTTTTTTACAATATTTAGGGTTTGCTGAATAAATCTAAAAACCTTACAGGAAAGGGCTTTTAGCTTGATTGAGAGCTTCCCAAATGCACTTAAATCTGCTAGAATCTCTTAAAACCCTTGCATCACCCTT
>NZ_SFBO01000005.1:0-15879 GCF_007095705.1 Microcystis sp. Msp_OC_L_20101000_S702 | reverse complement strand
GAGTCAGACTTAAGCAATTAAGCGTTTTTCGCTATCTGCGTCAACCCCGTTCAGCGACCACCCTAAAAAAGTGGCGTGGTGAGGAATCGCCGTCCGTTTTACGGCGGCGAGGATGTCAACTTTTTCAGTTCAGATCAACGAGAGCCAGCCCATATCCATGTCAAACGCGATCGCAAACTCGCTAAATATTGGCTTGATCCCATTACCTTAGAGAAAAACCGAGGATTCAAAGAACATGAATTAAACCAGATTGCTAAACTAATAACAGAACATCAACCCGCAATCCTAAGCGCATGGCATGATTACTTTGACCCTTGAAACCGAGCCAATTGCCCATCAAGTGACCCTAACCGACGATAAATTAATAATCGACCTAGCCGACGGTCGCAGCATCACCGTTCCGCTAACATGGTACCCTCGTTTACTGCACGCCTCCCCCGCCGAGCGTCAAAATTGGCAACTCTTAGCGGATGGATGTGCTATCGAATGGCTCGATCTAGATGAGCATATTGGTATCGAAGGACTATTAGCTGGTCGGCGCAGTAGCGAGAGTTCACGCTCCCTGAATCGATGGTTAACAACTCGCAGACAAACTGTAACCGAGTAAATGGGGACAATGTTTCTGTTGTGCCACCCCAACTCCTCCATTCTTGCCCTGTAATTTATATCAAAATTTACTTAAACCTTGACAATGAGGCAGAGGCTTAACAACGAGCGATCGCGCTTTTCTTGGCGCTCTGCGATCAACCCTGCCAGATGGCAAATCTCACGCTTTTTTTGAAAAACACCAGTACGATCGCCGATCTTGTAGGGTACGTTCCCTCATGTGGCTCCTACTGCTCCAGCGATCGATTTTTGGGGAACGCACCATGCACATTGATTGCAGCTGTGATACCAAATCCTGTTATAATAAAACGAGTAAAGACGAGGTTTTAGACCCGATTTTTTTGATACCATTTAGTGAATAATCGACCTCTGGTAAGCTAGGGAGCGCCAGAGCAGGGAGAGCAGAGCTTTTGTACTAAATTTTTTATGTCTTTTTTCTCCTCCTGTCTCGGATTCTCCTCACTTAAGGTCAGATTTTTGATTTTTGCAGGAGATCTATAGCCGTTTTCACAGAAGTTAGTCCCGATTGAATCTATCAAGGGATTTACCATACCTTACCCGAAATAATAGTGAAATTCTGTGACAAAGTGCAGCCATATCTAAGAATCTTTGCTACAATCCTGAGAAGCTTCTGTGATAAGTCTCCTTAAAAGGAGATTGTTTGCAGTAAGCTAATCTGGCTAACACGCTTTTGGGCGTGATATCGGGAAAAGTTCGGGCGATTGCGCCTAAATGGGGTGATAGTCCGAAAGTTGAACTATATCGTTACTCTGGAGAGTGTTATACAGAAAGTTGACCTATAATATGTAGTTAGCCTGTAATATATGTACCTGCAGGAATTGCGGCCATTAAAAATTACAAGGACTATAGTTTTAATTTTTGAGGTACTTTCAAAACAATGAAAATAGATGTTCTTGAAAATTTCTTACCAATATTTTTTGTTATATGGGCATTTTTTAGACCTGCAACAGAAACTGGTAAGTATTTGAATGAGATGAGAGATAAAATTCTTGATGCTAAATCGACTTATACTCTCGAAAACAAGATATTAATTTTTGAAGATTGGAAAGGTATTTTCATAGCTGATGCCCTATATTATTTCTTTATATTCTTACTCACTCTTCTTCTAAGTTGGAATTTCTTCAATAAGATTCCAAATGAGCTATTTCCTATGTCTCTTTGTTTATTTATCTCATGTATATCAATTATTCGTATTATTAGATTTTTCCAGATTGGCTGGTTTAAAGAGCGGGTTATATTAGAAAAGTATCTTAAAGAAGAAAAACGTAATTCTCTAGGACTTACGCATTGACAGGATCGACCAAATATGAGGTATCGGTTTCGAGCATTTTAACGTGATTTTTTGATGACTTTTGAGCGATCGCCAATCTTGTAGTGCGATCGCAATCGCCGTAGGGTGCGTTCCCTAATGTGGCTCCCACTGCTCCAGCGATTGATTTTTGGGGAACGCACCATGCACATTGATTGAAACTGTGATACCAAATCCTGTTATAATAAAACGAGATATAGGGTGCGTCCCATGCAGCCTTTACCTTTTTGAAAACACTTTCAATGATGTAGCTATGGACTGGGAAACTCGAATTACACTAAATCCCGATATTTTGGTGGGAAAACCTATCATTAAAGGAACAAGGATTGCGGTTGAATTTATCATCGATCTTCTCGCCCAAGGTTGGAGTATTGATGAAATTCTGCGAAACTACCCAGGTATTACAGTAGAAGATATTCAAGCTTGTCTTAGCTATGCTAGTGTAATGCTCAAGTCTGAGAAAGTCTATGCTATTCCTGCTTAACTGATGCGTTTTCTAGCGAACGAAAATTTCCCCCTTGATGCGGTTGAAGCCCTACGACAAAATGGCCATGATGTCCTGTGGATTAGGGTGGAATCCCCCGGAATCTCGGACCGGGAAGTTTTAAGTCGCGCCCAAGCAGAAAATCGTATTCTCTTGACATTTGATCAAGATTTTGGAGAACTCGCCTTTCGTTCAAGGTTGCCGGCCAGTGTTGGTATTATTTTGTTTAGAATAAGAGTACCTTCTGCATCTGTAGTCGCTGAGAAAGTTGCCAAGGTTATCTCATTGCGGGATGACTGGTATGGACACTTTACAGTTATTGAAGAAGACAAAATTAGAATGAGAGACTTAACGGTGCGATCGCCGTAGGGTGCGTTCCTTAATGTGACTCCTACTGCTCCAGCGATCGATTTTTGGGGAACGCACCGCACCATGCACATTGATTGCAGCTGTGGGTTTAAATGCGATGCCGCTCCTCCCGCTCAAACCCCGGAACCCTCTGCCCTCATCGGTCTGGGGGCTGTCGTCGGTCTGGGGGCTGGCTTCAAGCGCCGCCACACCCAAGCAGACAAAAACTAAGCGTTAGTTGAAGGGATTACAACAGGAGAGCCGCAATGGTCTCTTTTTTTGCTATTTAAAAGAGGATTATTTGATATTTGCTTCTTTTTAATGGAGATTGGAGAAATCATCAACCTTCCTCAAGGCACTAGACACAAGCGAGCTATCATAAAACCATCGCTGATTTGACAATCGCCAACCCCTAAAAATTATGAGCGTAGTTATTCCTAATGACATACTGACCGCATCAGGACTCTCCGAAGACGAGCTAAAACTAGAAATCGCCATCATGCTCTTTAAACAAGACAAAATCAGCATCGGCAAAGCCCGTCATCTCGCAGGCATGAACCTCCTCCAATTTCAACACGAACTTAATCTAAGAGAGATTTGTGTCCATTATGACCTTGAAGAATTAGAAGAAGATATCCAAACCTTACAAAAACTGGGCAGACTATGATCGTCGTGAGTGACACCTCACCCATTACCAACCTAGCCGCCGTTAACCAGTTAACCCTTTTGCATCAACTCTATGGAACAATTATCATTCCTCAAGCCGTTTATGAGGAAATGGCGAGTTTAGGTTACGCCGTTCCTGGCACGATTGAAATCATGACCTTATCTTGGATAGAAACACGGCCCGTCACCCAGCAAAACCAAGTTAATCAACTACTCAATAAATTAGACCGAGGAGAATCAGAAGGGATTATTTTAGCGCTAGAATTAGGCGCAGATATATTAATTTTGGATGAAAGAAAAGGACGCAAAGTTGCGCAATCTCTTGGGCTAAATATTACTGGAATATTGGGCGTTTTACTCGAAGCCAAGCAAAAGGAATTGATTATGAATATTAAACCGATTGTTGATCAGCTAATCTTAAAGGCAGAATTCCGAATTAGCGAAACACTCTACAGAAAAGTTTTGACCATTGCGGGAGAATGATTCTATTGCAATATTTCAACCCATTTTACAAAGTGCGATGCCGAAGGCACTGCGTAGCAGTACGCTAATCTTGTAGGGTGCGTTCCCTAATCTGACTCCTACTGCTCCAGCGATCGATTTTTGGGGGAACGCACCATGCACATTGATTGCAGCTGTGGGTTTAAATGCGATACCGAAGGCATTGGGTAACACCCCTAGATGGGGTTGGAGGAGTTGATTTAGGGTACTATACTGGTTTATAGGGTTTTCGAGATTAGTGCTTTTTCTCATAAAGCCTTACTCCTGATCTGGATAGGGGATCTGCTAAACTAAAATTTAGGAGAGTCAAAAGCTTGCCCCAAGAAGAAAGTCAAAAATCATTTAAGCGTTACAGAGTTTGATTCACGAGCATCTAGAAGGCAGGTGAAATTCTGTGTTTATGACTAAGAACTAGCTGCCCAAAGCAAAGACACTTCATACTGATTAAATGTTGAATCCGCACTCACAAGTGTCATATCTTCTACCTGAGCTTGTGCAATCAGCATTCGGTCAAAAGGATCACGATGATGTAAAGGCAATGCAGCCGCCCGCAAAGCATGAGAAGCATTGATCTCTAACGACCTAGCTCCCAGTCGGGTCATTCGAGTGGAGACATAATCATCTATTTGCTCTGGCAGTGGTAATTTACCGATTGAAACTTTAATTCCCATCTCCCAAACACTGGCAACAGAAAACCACACTTCATTGCTTTCGTTTGCAATTTGTTCAATTACATTCTCACTTAACTTGTCTGGTTGGACAAACCACCACAGCCAGCATTGTGTATCCAGTAAAAGTCTCACTCCGCACCACCCTCAAATGCTCCCAAAATATCTTCTGGTAAAGGAGCATTAAAATCATCTGGTATGGTCAACATCCCTCGATCTTGTCCTAAACTAGACCGTCGATCTAAAGATGTCCGAAATGGAACAAGCTTAGCAATTGGGATACCTCGGTTTGAAATAACGATTACTTCTCCGAGTTCCACACGAGACAATAGCCGAGAAAGGTTTGTTTTAGCCTGATGAATGTTTACTGTTTCCATAGTCTAAAAGAACTAAGTCTATAAACTAAGTTTAATCTAGTCACGGCAATTCTGCAAGGGCAAGTTAATTTAGAGTTGTGGGTAACTGACAAGTAACACGGCATAACAACACGCTGGAGCAGCGGACAATTGAGAGATATTAGCGGTGATGCAGAGGTTGTCTATCGCCGCTCAGCTAAGCCGTTAGCTCTCTGGAAGTGGCATAGCACATTAATTGAAACTGTGGGTTTAAATGCGATGCCGAAGGCACTGCGTAGCAGATCGCTGATCTTGTAGGTAGGAAACCCAACTCCCTCAAAACCAAGATTAAATGCAGTAGGATAGACGTGGGATAGATTTTCTCTTATTGCCGTGAGCGAAACCGTCTATATTGAAACCAGTATTTTGGGTCATCTAACCGCAAGACCAACAGAAAACCTGATTCTTGCGGCCAACATTAAGATTACACAAGACTGGTGGGATGAGTATAGTGGTTTATTAGTTCTGTATGTTTCGGAAATTGTTGAAGATGAAGCATCGAGAGAAGATTCAACAATTGCTACTCAAAGACAGAACTTGCTACAGTCCTTGATTTTTCTCGATCTAACCGAAGAAGCGATCGCTCTAGCACAAGAATTCCTGCAACAAAGCAACCTACCCCCCAAAGCGTCTAATGATGCCTTACACATGGCACTAGCAACCGTTTATGGCTTAGACTATCTACTAACATGGAATTGTAAGCAGATGGCAAACGCTCAAATCCAAAGAAAGCTATCCCAAATTAGTATGACTTGGATGCAATCTTTGCAGACCTACGCAAAAAGGAGGCAGCAAGCGGCAGAGAAGTCGTAAACTTATTGCGAAAGCCCAGTCTAACAAGTCGTTGGAGCGGCCAGGCTAGAGAGCTTGATGATGGGATCAAGGATGCTAACCGCCGCTCAACTTAGTTGTTCCCCACTTCCCACGAAAAACTTTTTCTCTATGTGGGGAAAGATTCGCCAATAGACTGGACAAGAACCTCTAGATGGGCGAGGCTATGGGTGGCCATAGCAGTAAACCGCAGACGACTGGTGGGAACGGTAGGAGGACGAATTGCGGGGGCAAAAATGCCTTTTTCTAGCAGTTTTTGCGATAATTCTAGGGCTTGACCCGGATTGGCTACCGGTAAACATAAAATCGCCGCTTCCGAAGGCAATATATTAAGATTATTTAATTTACTCTTGACAAAATTAATATTTTGGTGTAGGCGTTGGCGACGTTCCGGTTCCAGACGAATAATCTCTAAAGCCATTCTAGCAGCGGCGGTGTCGGCGGGGGATAAACCGGTAGTATAAATCCAAGTAGCGGCGCGATTGCGGATAAAATCGATAATTTTGGCGTTTCCAGTCACATATCCCCCTAAACTGCCTAAAGCTTTACTCAGGGTCCCCATCTGAATTAATTCCCGTCCTTGACAACCACAATATTCCACGCAACCTGTGCCATTTTCCCCCATAACCCCAGTAGCGTGGGCCTCATCCACCAAAACCATGCAATTATAAATCTCGGCTAGAGCGAGAATTCCCGCTAGGGGACAGATATCCCCATCCATACTAAACACTGTATCGGTGAGCAGTAAACAATGACGATAGTGATGACGGTGGGCTAATAACTGATTTTCTAAGTCTTCGAGACTATTGTGCCGGTATTCTTTCACCGTGGCACCGCTTAACTTGGCTCCATTTTTGAGGCTAGAGTGATTGTATTGATCGCCTAAAATCAGGTCTTTCTGCCCCACTAAACAGGTAATTGTCCCCAAATTGGCTAAATATCCCGAACTAAAAACGATCGCGTCTTCGCTATTTTTAAAGGATGCGATCGCTAATTCTAAGTCTCGATGAAGATCTCGGTGTCCACTTAATAGACGCGAGCCGGTGCTTCCAGTTCCATAGCGTTGTGTTGCTGCTATGGCTGCCGCGATCATTCTTTCATCGGCTGCTAATCCCAGATAATCATTACTGGCAAAATTAATCAGCGATCGACCCTCTAATTCTATAACGGCTCCGCCCCGGCCTTGAATGGTTTTAACCCTTCGATACCAATTGGCCCGATGGAGGGTTTTTAAGCTATCCTCGATCCAAGAGTAAGGATGATTCATAGGCGATTTGTCAATATAGTGGTTAGCTAGGGGAAAAATAGCCAGATTGTTGCCGAAAAAGGCTCTTTTAAGGGTTAATAGTTTCGTAAAAACGACAATCTTGACAGGGACCGGAGGGGTTAATCGCACAGCGCAACAGTTCAGATCTGGCGTTAAAACGACAACTAGCATCCCCCATCACCCAACGTCCTTCAATCAAACTTTTTTCGTTAGGGGTGGGAGCAGTTTGTACATAAAGGGAAATTTTGCGTAAACAATAGCCACCAATCTTGTATTGATACTGGTGGTGACGTTCCAAAACCGCATAGGTTTGTCCTTTTAAGGCCAAATAATTACCCGGTTGTGGCATCCAATCCAATTGGATCTCTCCCAAACTTTGCCGCGGATGGGTTAGAATAACCTCCGTTGTTAATGAATCTTGCTCCATGATTATCCCTGTATTCTGGGCTACCTTTGCTCAATGGTAGCTTAGATCTCCGAGTCGATTAATAATTATATCTCCTGCAAAAATCAAAAATCTTCGGTTAGGTAAGCAGACTCCCAGACAGAAGACTCCGAGACAGGGGGAGAAAAAAGACAAGGGACAACTACCCTAGAATTGCCAATTTCCCGATTAGAGTAGAAGATAAACCGCAGGATTTTTCCGAGAATTGACTTTAAACCTCTTGCATAATTAATTTTTCAGGGTTCAAAAACTGCAAAAATAAGGATTAAATGGCATAAATTCTGTAAAGAGACCATTTAACTGATTATCATTCATTCTTAATTCTCCTGACTACTGACTACTGGCTACTGACTCCTAACCCTAACAACAATTTTTGATTTTTACAAGAGGTCTTTTATGGTTTACCCCATCCCGCCTGAAGATAATCTACCGCAAAAATTTCCGAAAATTCCCTTAGATCGTCGTGCCTATGCTTTCCTGATCGACTTTGCCTCGATCTGGTTTTTAAGCTCCTTTGCTAGTGGTGCGCCTGTACTGCAATTCTTCCTTTTTCTCCTGATTTGGTGGTGTTTGCGGGTGTTATTAGTAGCGCAGAATCAGGGTCAGAGTTTAGGACGTTGGGCCCTGGATATGAAGATCATCGATCTACAACTTCAGCGTTTACCCGGAATTTTGGAGTTAAGCAAACGAGAGGCGATCGCTGGTGGCGGGGCAGCTTTAATGATGGTAGGGTTAAATACTTTTTTTGGCAATCCTTTAAGCTTGATTTTATTATCTTCGCCCCTTTTCGCCGATTGTGGTATGGCGATCGGTGATGAGCAATTGAACCGCGCTTTCCACGATCGCATCGGTGGCACGATTGTTATTCCCACCCGTCGGGGTTTTTCTCTCGATCTACGTTTAAGAAGGCTTTGGTATCAAGTTAAGGGCAGAATGAGAAGATAAATAGGGTTCTTCGGACCGCAATTTTTGTCAATTGTTTGCGATCTGGAGCGAACTAATCAATTAAATCTCTTGCCAGATAAGGATTTAGTCGATTTATGCCCCCCTATCGAACCATACCAAGTAACGAAGAACCATAAATAGCAGTTATCAGTGATCAGTGATCAGTTTTAAGTTTTGAGTGATACTAAATCCGGTTATTAAAAACTGGTTATTTATTCCCCCTTTTGCCTTTTGCCGTTCAGCTGTCCTGATACATAGCCTATACTCAACGGATTTAATATTATTCCGCCATCCGAGGGGCATCGGTGGGGGACAAGAAATTAGTCTATTAGGAGTTTACCAAAATGTCAGAAGACAGATTAGAGCGGATCGAGAAAATAGTGGAATCGAACGCTCGCGCTATTCAATCCCTAGCTGATGCCGTCGCTAGTGACCGCGAAGAACGGAAACAGGAGAAAAAAGGGCTTTACGATTACCTAGCTCGAATAGCAAGCGCACAATCAGATTTTTATGAGACTCAAGCCGATTTTTACCGGCATCTAGAGAGAATGGATGATCGACACGCTCAAATGATTGAAATCATCCGACAGATTAACGAGAACAGAAGCGATCAAGCCTAACCTCTAGAAGTTGCCCGTAGCCGTGCCTACGGGCTTAATTAAGCCCGTAGATATTTTGATAATGAACGCTATAGCAGTTTTCATCAGAATGAGGCATGGGCAAGGAGCTTAAGTCCTTTGTTGGCAAAACTTGTCGATACCTCAATAACGTGAAAAGCGCTATAAATAGCAGTTTCCCGGTCTCTTTTCACTGTTTACTGTTCACTGAAAAAGGCGGGATCGGCCGGGGTCGAACCGGCGGCCTAGTGCTTAGGAGGCACTCGCTCTATCCAACTGAGCTACGACCCCTTTTTTCCCTAACCATGATAAGCCATTCATGGCTAAACTGTTGATTGCCATCGATACCCAGCTACTTTCTGTTTTATGGCCGCAACCTTGGCAATATGTTAATTTTATTTGCCCTTGAGGGCTTTTTGAAAATTCTTGCGATAGGCGGGATTAACAGCCAACAGAAGCGGCCAGAACAGTGTTAAAGCTAAACGATTGGGTAAACTGGAACTAAAATTAGTGCTTCTGTACCCGTTCCAGAATTTCCAACCACCGACACCATAAAAAATTATTAAGATAAAAATAACGAGTCTCATGCCATCTCATCCTTAGATTTAGACAATTCACATCTCCCATTGTAAGCTTGGGTTTTGCCGGCTTGGGAAAAGAAAATATTGTCCTGAATCCGGGAGACGGTGTTAGAATGCCGGTTAGGAACTAGCTCGATCGAGATAGGAAAACTAAAGCCATAATTTGCAAAAACTATTTAAAAACGGCGAAAAGATAGCCTTGGGAGGAAGTTATGCGAGCGGTACTAATGGCAGGTGGTTCAGGGACAAGATTACGTCCGCTTACTTGTGATCTTCCCAAACCGATGGTTCCGATTCTCAACCGTCCGATCGCCGAACATATTATTAATTTACTGCGAAAGCATGACATTACCGAAATTATCACCACCCTGCACTATCTCCCCGATGTCATGCGCGACTACTTTCAAGACGGCAGCGACTTTGGGGTAAAAATCACCTACGCTGTCGAGGAGGATCAACCCCTAGGCACCGCAGGATGTGTAAAAAATATTGCCGAATGGTTAGATGATACCTTTCTGGTGATTAGTGGCGATAGTATCACCGATTTTGACCTGCAAAAAGCGATCGCATTCCATAAAAGCAAAAACTCGAAAGCAACCCTCGTCCTGACGCGCGTTCCCAATCCGATCGAATTTGGGGTAGTGATTACCGACAAAGAAGGCAGAATTCGCCGTTTTATCGAAAAACCATCTACCAGCGAGATTTTTTCCGATACTGTCAACACCGGAACCTATATTCTCGAACCAGAAGTCCTCGATTATCTCCCCTACAAAGAAGAAGCCGACTTTTCTAAAGATTTGTTTCCGCTGCTGCTGCAAAGGGGCGAACCTATGTATGGTTATGTGGCCGATGGTTATTGGTGCGATGTCGGTCATCTGGAGGCCTACCGAGAAGCGCAATACGACGCTTTATCCGGCAAAGTTAACCTGGAATTTCCCTATCGAGAAAAATCCCCCGGAGTGTGGGTCGGCACTAATACCTATATCGATCCTAGCGCCCAGATTGAGGCCCCAGCCATGATCGGCAATCATTGTCGTATTGGTGCAAATGTTCTGATCGAGAGGGGTTCGGTTATCGGCGATAATGTCACCATCGGTGCCGGTTCAGATCTGAAACGTCCCATCCTCTGGAATGGTGTGGTGATCGGGGATGAGGTCAATTTAGCCGCTTGTACGATCGCTAGGGGGACCAGAATCGATCGACGGGCCCAGGTACACGAAGGTGCGGTGATCGGACAATTATCGATCGTGGGAGAAGAAGCGCAGATCAATTCCGGGGTCAGAGTCTGGCCGAGTAAACAGATCGAATCGGGAGCCATCCTCAATATTAACCTGATTTGGGGAAATACTGCCCATAAAAACCTCTTTGGTCAACGAGGAGTATCGGGCCTCGCTAACATCGATATCACGCCCGAATTCGCCGTTAAACTGGGGGCATCCTACGGTTCCATTCTAAAACCGGGGTCAACGGTAATCGTCTCCCGGGATCAACGTAGTGTCTCGCGCATGGTCAGTCGATCGCTGATTGCCGGTTTAATGTCCGTGGGGGTGAATATCCAAAACCTACAAGCGAATGCTTTACCGATTTCGCGGACTTTAGTGGCTAAATTAAACGTAGTCGGTGGCATTCACGTTCGTATTCATCCCGATCGCCCGGATTTTCTCTTAATCGAGTTTTTAGACGAAAAAGGGATTAATGTTTCCAAAGCGAGGGAAAAGAAAATCGAAGGGGCCTATTTCAAAGAAGATCTGCGACGGGTGGGAATGCAGGAAATCGGCAGTATGTCCTATCCGGCTGATATTCTCGATAATTACCGCAAAACCTTTGAAACTCAGCTAAATGTGGAGGTCATTCGCAACAGTAGCTCCAAAATCGTCATTGATTACGCCTACGGAGTCTCAGGGGCAATTTTACCGGAATTACTGGCCAAATTTGGCTGTGATGCCGTGGTTCTCAATGCCAGTTTACGTCAGAATGCCCTTTCCATGCAGGAAAGAGAGTTACTAATCCATCAATTGGGCCATGTGGTGGAGGCCCTGAAAGCGAACTTAGGTGTACAGGTTTCGGCCAATGGGGAACAATTAGTCCTCGTCGATGAGAGTGGTTTATCGATTCGCGGGGAACAATTAACTGCTTTAATGGTGAATACAATTCTGACCGCCCATCCTCGCGGTACAGTGGTAGTGCCGGTTCATGCTTCTAGTGCCGTGGAACAGATCGCACGTCGTCACGATGGCCGGGTGGTGCGGACAAAAGCCAGTCCTAGCGCTTTAATGGAAGGATGTCAAACCAATCCTAATGTGGTTTTAGGAGGATCAGGGCAAACTGGCTTTATTTTTCCGCAATTACATCCCGGTTTCGATGCCATGTTCAGCGTGGCGAAACTTTTGGAGATGTTAACCATTCAGGAACGTTCTCTAGCTCAGGTGCGGGCCGAGTTACCGCGCATTTACAATAAGAATACGGCGGTGCGTTGTCCTTGGAAAGTCAAGGGATCCTTGATGCGCTATCTGGTGGAAACTCACGCTACCGATAATCTAGAGTTAATCGATGGGGTGAAGGTGATTAATCCCCTCAATGATGACTGGGTATTGATTTTACCCGATGCTGGAGAACCTTTAGTGCATATCTATGCTAACAGTGAGCAGCGGGAATGGGTCGATCGGACAATTAAAGAATATCGTCATCGTGTCCAGCATTTCGTCGAACATTACCAGGGCGAAATAGTGATGATTTAGGATTTTTTTGCCCTATTAGCCCCCGAAACTTGACTATGATGACTTTTTTGACCTAAAAGGTGTCCTAGCCCTGTAGATGCTCATTTTTCCCGCAAAAGGAAGGCGATTCGATCGGCCGCTGCCTCACCGGTGCGGATCGCTCCCTCAAAAAATCCCGGCCAGCGATCAGCCATTTCTGTGCCGGCCCAGTGAACCGGTCCGACGGGAGTAAAAAGAGCCTCGCCGAAACTTGTCCAGACTCCGGGGGGCATAAAAGCGGCATAGGCGCCACCAGTCCAGAGATCCCCGGGCCAATCCACTTCATCGTAACTGATCGGGAAAAGAGCCTCTTGACCGAAATAAATAACTAAATCCGAGAGGACGGCGGCACGACGCGCTGGGCCACTCATGGAGCGCCAACGAATATAGCGATCGCCAACCACAAAGGTGGCGATTACCCCGACACCGGTTTCGGGATCGGAACTATCGGCACAGAGTTCCAACCATTGACAATTCCCCTGAGCAACTCCCGCTAGTCCCTGTTTTCGCCAGAAAGGTTGCTCATAGGAAATCAGGATTTTAGCGCAGCATCCCATCGGTACTCGTTGGGTTAGTTGTTCTCGCTGGGGTGGCAGCGGGGGATGATAAATAATGCGGCCGGCAAGATGGGGCGGCATGGCAATGATGGCAAATTTGGCGGTAAAAGTGTTCTGGGTGGTTTCTATGGTGACACCGGCCGAGTCATAATTAAGGCGAACAACTGGTTCCCCCAGTCGAATTCGCTCTCCTAATTCCGCCGCGATCTTGTCGGGAATTTGTCCGGCTCCGCCATGGATCAGTTCGGCTTCTGGATGTTCGGCCTGAGGGGCGCAATTTTGTCCCCAAAGAACGTGTAGCAGTGAGACTTGCTGGGGTTCGGCCGGCCCGAGAAAACCCACTGCACGCACCATATAAGCAAAATACCATTGACCAAAATCTGTGCTGGTGTTTTCTTCAATCCACTGGGCAAAAGTTTTACTATCTAGTTTTTTGGTGTGATCGTTGCTTTGGGGATAACCGGAAGGTAGGGTTTTGGCTAGTTCTTGAAAACGCGCCCATGCTGACATCGCATCTTGCCATTCTGCCGGGCCGATATCGGGTACTTCTCCCTCGTGGAAACCTTGAAAAAAACCGTTGAATTCATAGCGTTTGTTGTTGAACACTAGGACGGTTTTTCCCTGATTGGGAGAGGGAAAACGACGTATTTTGTACTCATCGAGGAGGGACAAAAAACGCTCTTGGGTTGGACCCACCCACTGACCACCTCGATCGATCCACTGTCCGGAGGGGAGATATTGACCAGACATTCTGCCACCGTAACGATTTCGCGCTTCGATTACCAGAACTTGATGACCTCGCCTCTGGAGATTACGCGCGGCGATTAATCCTGCTAATCCTGCCCCGACAACGATACAATCATAGCTAGTCAACTGGAGATTTGTCATGATTTTAGCTCCACAGAATATTTTATAATCAACAATTATTATTTTCCCCGATTTTTCCCTCAGTTTCTCTATCCATTGGCTCTTTTGATTAAATTATCTGCTGCTATCAATGTTTGATCTTCTTAGCGATCGCTTAAGCCAACACCTAGAACAAATTGTCCGAGAAAGAAACCCTTTTTTCTCTAGTCAAGGACATTTTTATGTGCGAGAATACCTACGGCAAGAGTTAGGAAATTGGGGAAAGGTTGAATCACATTGTTTCCCTTTTCAGGGAAAAGTTTACGAAAATTTAATCTTGGATTTGCCTAACAATAGTCAAAAACCTCCGATTTTAATTGGCGCTCATTATGACACGGTGCCGGGGTCGCCGGGGGCCGACGATAACGCCACGGGATTAGCGGTATTATTAGAATTAGCGAGGTTTTTTGGGGAGAATCAGGCTAATTATCCAATTCGTTTAATTGCCTTCGATCTAGAAGAATACGGATTACTGGGGAGCATTGCCTACGCAGAAAAATTAAAACAAACTAAGCAGGATTTAAGGTTAATGTTATCCTTAGAAATGCTCGGTTACTGTGATAAAAATCCCCATTCTCAAAAATATCCAGCTTTTCTAGAACATTTTTACCCCAACACCGGGGATTTTATCGCTTTGATTGGCAATCTCAAAACCCGCGAGGATTTAAATTTTCTTAGTCGAGTCATGAGAGAAAATCAGACTCCCTGCGAATGGTTGCCGGTAATTTTTGGAGGTTATATCGTCCCCGATACTCGACGCAGCGATCATTCTCCCTTTTGGGATTGCGGTTATTCGGCAATTATGGTGACAGATACTGCTAATATGCGTAATCCCTATTATCATAGTTCTCAGGATACAATCGCTACTTTGGATTTAAATTTTCTAACAAGAGTCTGTCAAGGTCTCTGTTTTGGATTGCAATCTTTACCGATGAGATAAAAGTTAGCGTGTAGGGTGAGTTAGCGTTAGCGTAATGCACTAATACCAGTTAGAAACTCAACATTATTGACGACATTGGTGTGGTTGGGTTTCGCTCAAGCGTCACTAATATTTGACAGACAAAAGTTATTATTGCTCAACCCAACCGACAAAATCGGCGATCGCTTATGACAAAAATTGCTATCATAGAAACTATTGATATTCAATGATTTAGGGGTAATCATAATGACACAGTTAACTGAAGAACGAAAACAAGAGATTATTGCTGAAGTTTTAGCAGCGAGAGCAAACCGTGAACAATTTCTATTAGAGATGAAACAACGGCAACAAGCAGGGTTAAAAATTGCTCAAAAATGTGCTAGTCTCCTTAAAGAGAAGTATGGAGTCACGAAAGTTGTTTTATTTGGTTCATTGTTAAATTATGAAGAAATAACTCCCCATTCTGATCCTGATTTAGCGGTTTGGGATTTACCAGAGAAAGATTATTTTAAGGCGATAGCAGAGTTAGATAATGGACAGGATTTTGAGGTGGATTTAGTAGAAGTTCAAAAGGCTCATCCTTATATTTTAGAGGCAATTGCTCAGGGGGTTGAATTATGACTAATTTATCAATTCAAGATAGAATTAATCAAGAACTCAATAAAATTCTTCAAGCCCTACAACAGTTAGAGATATTTTTAAGAGAATTATCTAATCAATCGGATGTCATGTATTAAAACGCATTAATTAATTCTATTGCGCTTAATTTGCATGGAGTTTATACTGGAATTGAGCATATATTTGAAGTGATTGCTAAAAAAATTGATCAAAGATTCCCAACGGGGGATAAGTAGTCATGCAAAATTAATTACCCAAATAAAAAATTAAGAAGTATAATACATGAAGAAACGAAGTAGCAGGAAAATACAATGAGATTTATTAGAGACCTAAACCCCGAGAGCCAGAAAATGCTAGAGAGAATTTATCGAGCTAGTAAACATCATCAAGTAAGAGAGCGAGCGAAATGTATACTCTTAAGTTTTCAGGGAACCACGAT
>NZ_SFBO01000049.1:0-25547 GCF_007095705.1 Microcystis sp. Msp_OC_L_20101000_S702 | reverse complement strand
TCCATTTTTTTGCTTACCTCCACCTTAATTCCTTCTTTCAAAACTATACCTATCAATCGTTTCCCCTTTTTTTAAGTTTCTTCTCTTTTTGTTAAGAAAGATCTGACTAATGGATAGCCCCCTTGATAAGGGGGGAATAACGAACCTAGTTTGTTGTTGCGCTTCAGCGCTAACTATTTCGGGCTTGCTGAAAAAGTAAGGGCGAAGCATTCGGATAGGAAATCTACGGTTTCAGCGATAGGTTATTGCCCGAATGCTTCGCCCCTACAATGTTGTGATCTACGGATGAGGTGTAATAGCGAGAATGGTGATTTCCCCCGAATGAGGTCCATAGCACCAGAAAATTCGATAGGCTCCCGGTGTATTCTGTTGGGCGTAGGCTTCAAAAACCTTCTGTGTTGCATCATAAGGGTTGTCGAGGGAATTAAATTCGTGGGTTTTTAGTCCCGGATGTCTTGGGTTTGTACTGAGGAGCTTTAGGGCTTTTGTTACCTGTTTGTAGAGACCCTCTTGTTTCGATGCTTTTGTCCTACCTTGAGCTAGGCGAGTCTTTTGAGCCTGTTCCGCTTCTGCTCGCAATTCAGATAGAGTATTTCGAGCTTCCTGTGTCTGTCGTAAAGAGAAATTCAATTACTCCTCGACTTCTTCAGGAATAGATTCAGCAAACTCAAGCATAGCGTCTAAATCGACTGTTTCTTCAGCGAAATCTCCCGTGCGGGCTTCTGCGAGTCCCCGTTTGAGCGACTCGCGGACACTAGGATTCTGAAAAGCCCATAGTTCTCCCTCTGGAATCGCCACCATGGGAACCAAAAGAAGTTCCCCGCTTGCATTCATCAGTATTCGATAGTGACGGTTGCTACATTCAGTCCCAAGGCTAATCCGTCCTCGATCGTCAGCCTGAATATCTTCTTTAATGAGCGAAAAATTCTGATACTCCATCACGTCTCCTCCTCTCTTCATATACTTATTCTAGATAAGTTACCCAATTTGGGCAATGGGGTTATGTCCATTTAGCTTCTCACTATCTAAAGAAAACAGGTTAAACTTGTTCGGGCGAGAGCCTTGACAACAAACCCAGTTTGTAGTCGAAGCTCTCTTCGCTAAATTCTCTCCCCTTTCCTTGTAGGATAGGGTTCAGGGGAGAGGTCAATAATTAAGAATCCAATGCGATCACACTATCTGGTAATGATCAAGTATAATTAAGATAACAATTTTACTTAAAAAATAAAGTTAAGTTTGAATCTTCAATTAGGGTAACTCATGCAACTCGAAGACTATTTTAATTTTCTTGCTCCTAACGATATTCGGCTAAAAGGAACCCGCGTCGGTATTGAAACCATTTTACACGATTTCATTTACCAAGCCAAAACTCCCGAAGAAATTGCTAATACTTATCCATCTTTAACCCTCGAACAGGTATATGCGACGATTCTTTATTATCTTCATGAAAAAGAAAAAGTGAGCCAATATATCGCCGACTGGCTAGAATGGGGGCGAAAAATGCGAGAAGAACAGCGAAAAAATCCTCCGCCTGTGGTTGAACGACTGAGAAAATTGAAAGCTGAAATAACAGCCAAGCAGAAAGCTAATGACACTGAAATATTTAATTGATGAAAATGTTAATTCGGTGTATCCTCAACAATTGCGTCGCCGAGAACCAGAAATCATTATTCGAGTAGTTGGTGAACCAGATACACCAAAATTAGGTACATTAGATCCAGAAATTTTGATTTGGTGTGAGGTAATGGGTTTTATTTTAGTGACAAATAATCGTGCCTCTATGCCCGTTCATTTAATAGCTCACTTCAGGCAAAATCGTCATGTTCCTGGAATTTTTATTCTCAATCAAGATTTAAGTGTTGGTGATAATTTGTTAGAATTAATTGTAATTGCTAAAGGCTCTTTTGACAATGAATATGAAAACCAAATTATTCATTTACCGTTAACCTGATCAAATTGAAATAATCTTATTAAAATAACTAAGAATCCCAATTCACGATCGCTACGAACCCGGTTTGATGAGGATATTTTCGTTGCTGTGACTGATATTTTGAGGATTGGGATTGAGGAGGTGCGGGGTTTGCTGGAGGGTTAGGATGGGTTTTGGGCGTAGGGATTGTTTGGGCGCAGGGTGCGTGTTTGCGGCTATCAATTCAGTTAACGTAAATCTTAATTAAGGAGGTAAATATGGTTCAAATTTTACAAGCGAAAGAAGTCACTCTTAGAAATTTAATTAATCATTTTCAACTACAGTTTATAGAAGATAAGCATTTTTTTGGGGAATGGCAGCAAGACCTAGAAGCAATCTCTGAACAAGAAAAAGAATTGTTAGATAAAATCAAAACAGGTTATTTAAACTTATTAAATTATCCTCCCTTTTTAGAAACTTCGGTGAGGATGACGGTTTTAGATTCATTATTATTTATTGGTAACTTTTGTCTATTTCCCTTTCAGATTAAAGCGGAAGAGTCTGTTGAAATTATTACAGAAGATCAAGATTTAATAATTAAAGGAAGGTTAGATACTTTAATTCTAAAAGAGCAATTATGGGTAATGATTATTGAATCAAAACGGGTGATTTATTCCGTTGAAGTAGGTTTACCGCAATTATTAGCTTATTTAATGGTCAATCCTCATCCAAACCGTCCTAATTATGGAATGTTGACCAATGGTTCCGAGTTTTTATTTGTTAAATTATTATGGGACGGTAAACCTTTATACGGAACCTCTCGTTTATTTGCCATGAGAAATCCGGGGGATTTATACGAGGTTCTCAAAATCCTTAAACATCTCTGTCAGTCTAGCGAGGGGGTGGAATGAACCACAGAGACACAAAGGACACAAAGATCGATCGCTTCTATGGTAAGTTAAGCTGATCACACAGAACCTAGAAGAGCCGGGATTAGAGGAGATTCGGCTAATCTAAGGATGGGTGGTTAAGAATTTTTTCGGCTTTTCTTGACTATTTCAGCCTTATTTGTCCTGACAAGCTCAAGAATACGAGAGTTTTTGTCTAGAATTGCCCGGCCTGAGAGGGGAATGGTAAAGTTAGATAAGAAAATTAAAGATGGTGTGATTAAAGTGAAATTTGCTGCTAGTACCTATTTTTCCCTGCTGCGCCATTGTGCCGTTCCTTTGTTGTCGATCGCCACTTTTACGCCAATTCTCTTAACTTATTTAGCCAAGGAAAAACCAGAAACCCCGCAACCCCAGGCAAATCTAGAGACTGCTGCCTCCCCTGCTCCTATTATCCCATCTCCGATCGCACCCTTAACCGCGCCATCGCCGAAACTATCCCCCTCTCCCCAATCTTCTGCGATTCCAAAATCAGCACCCTCTCCTCAGTCTTCCCCCTTGGCACCGAAAAAATTAGCACCATCGGTTCAAACTTCCCCTAATACTTCCCCTAATACTTCCCCCGCTGCTTCTGCCAAACCGGTAACTAGACAACCCTTAGCGGTTCCCGCTAATTATACGCCGCCGGCCATAGAAATTCGCGTGGCGATTAAAAGGGATGTGGCCAGTGTTTTGATTGGAGTTAACGGGCCGGCGGTGATCACCGATCGCCAAGGTCGTGGTTTAAAAACGATTGCCACTAACGAGGGTTTACCGGTCACACCAGGTGCCAATGGCTTAAAAATGGGCGATTTATCGCTGCCAGAGGTGATTTTTGTGCAGCCCACCAGTGCCGATGGTTTAGTTTATGTGGATGATGGTTGGTATCGGGGTAAAGTGCTGCTGGTTGCCCAAGGCGATCGCTTGTTAGTGGTCAATCATGTTAATTTAGAGGCCTATCTCTATAGTGTGGTGGGGAGTGAAATGCACTCCACCGCGCCAATGCACGCTTTAAAGGCACAGGCGATCGCCGCCCGTTCCTACGCCCTAGTACACATGATCCGCCCCGCTAATGCTTGGTTTCATCTGGGTAATAGCCAACGCTGGCAGGTATATAAAGGCATTCGCTCGGAGTATCAATCGACTCACCAGGCGGTTAATGCCACTGCTGGGCAGATTCTCAGCTATAAAGGGGGTGTAGTCGAGTCTCTTTATGCCGCCACCGATGAAATTGTCGCTTGGGCCCACGGTGGTCGCGGTATGAGTCAAACTGGGGCTTATAAATTAGCGGAAAAAGGCCTAGATTATCAACAAATTCTCGGTAATTATTATCCCGGAGTTGGTTTAGCCCGTCTAGTGCTACAAAATTAGATTGATTGGCTTTCTCGACTGAAAACTCAAATCTGATCACTGATAACTGATCACTGATAACTGAAATGCCGACCATAGCAGATTTCTAGTAACTGTATTACAATAAACTTTCAAAATGCTATAGCAGTAAATCTCTCTATGAATAGCCCCTTTCTTGACTACCTCAACGGTCCCAAGCATCCCGTCCTCGTCTTTGATGGAGCGATGGGAACTTCCCTACAAAGCCAAAATCTGACGGCCGAGGACTTTGGTGGGGCAGAATATGAAGGTTGTAACGAGTATCTTGTCCATACTAAACCCAGCGCTGTAGCGAAAGTCCACGAAGCCTTTTTAGCCGTGGGTGCGGATGTGATTGAAACTGACACCTTCGGGGGAACCTCGATAGTTTTAGCCGAGTATGATTTAGCCGATCAAGCCTATTATCTCAACAAAAGCGCCGCCGAACTGGCCAAAGCTTGCGCGAATAAATACTCTACCCCCGAAAAACCCCGCTTTGTGGCGGGTTCCATGGGGCCGGGGACAAAACTGCCCACTTTGGGTCATATTGACTTTGATACGCTCAAAAATGCCTATGTGGAACAGGTAGAGGGTCTGTATGATGGCGGAGCAGATTTATTATTAGTAGAAACCTGTCAGGATGTCCTGCAAATTAAAGCGGCTTTAAATGCTATTGAAGAAGTATTTCAGAAAAAAGGTCAACGATTGCCCCTAATGGTTTCGGTGACGATGGAAACCATGGGAACGATGTTAGTAGGAACGGAAATTAACGCCGTTGTCTCTATTTTACAACCCTATAAAATTGATATTTTGGGACTTAACTGCGCCACTGGTCCAGATTTAATGAAACCCCATATTAAATATCTCTCGGAAAATTCCCCTTTTATTGTTTCTTGTATTCCTAACGCTGGGTTACCAGAAAATGTCGGCGGTCAAGCGCATTATCGCCTCACTCCCGTAGAATTAAAAATGGCTTTAATGCACTTTATTGAAGATTTGGGAGTACAAATTATCGGCGGTTGTTGTGGTACTCGTCCCGACCATATTCAAGCTTTAGCGGAACTAAGTCAGGGTTTAACTCCGAAATCTCGTCATTATCATTATGAACCCTCCGCCGCTTCTATCTACAGTACCCAACCCTATATTCAAGATAATTCTTTCCTGATTGTCGGGGAAAAATTAAACGCCAGTGGTTCTAAAAAATGTCGGGAACTGCTCAATGTTGAAGACTGGGATAGTTTAGTATCGATGGCGAAAGCTCAGGTAAAAGAAGGAGCGCATATTCTCGATGTCAACGTCGATTATGTGGGCCGGGATGGGGTGCGCGATATGCACCAATTAGCCTCTCGTTTAGTTAATAATGTCACCCTACCTTTAATGTTAGATTCCACCGAATGGGAAAAAATGGAAGCGGGGTTAAAAGTAGCGGGGGGTAAATGTATCCTCAACTCTACTAACTACGAAGACGGGGAATCGCGTTTTTATCAAGTCTTGGATTTAGCGAAAAAATACGGCGCGGGGGTAGTAATTGGAACCATTGATGAAGAAGGAATGGGACGCACTGCCGAGAAAAAATTCCAGATAGCTAAACGGGCCTATTATGCGGCGATAGAATACGGAATTCCTCCCTACGAAATCTTTTTTGATCCTCTAGCTTTACCGATTTCTACTGGTATCGAAGAAGACCGAGAAAATGGCAAGGCTACTATCGAAGCAATGGGCCGAATTCGCCAAGAACTGCCCGAATGTCATATTCTTTTAGGTGTGTCTAATATCTCTTTTGGGTTGAATCCGGCAGCGCGTCAGGTATTAAATTCCGTCTTCCTCAACGAAGCGATGCAGGTGGGGATGGATGGGGCAATCGTCAGCGCCAATAAGATTCTTCCTCTGGCAAAAATTGAACCAGAATATCAGCAAATTTGTCGGGATTTAATCTATGATAATCGTCGTTTTGATGGCGATATATGTGTTTATGATCCCCTGACCAAATTAACCGAATTATTTGCGGGGAAAACTACTAAAAAAGACCCCTCTAGTAATGCTAATTTACCCGTGGAGGAACGCTTAAAACAGCATATTATTGATGGGGAAAGATTGGGACTGGAAGACGCTTTAAAGCAAGCTTTACAGGACTATCCACCCCTAGATATTATTAATATTTTCCTCCTGGATGGGATGAAGGTAGTGGGTGAGTTATTTGGTTCGGGACAAATGCAGTTACCTTTTGTTCTCCAATCTGCCCAAACTATGAAAGCTGCCGTTGCCTTTTTAGAACCCTTTATGGAGAAAAAAGAGGGGGATAATAATGCCAAAGGGACTTTTATTATCGCAACGGTTAAAGGGGATGTTCACGATATTGGTAAAAACTTAGTTGATATTATCTTGACCAATAACGGCTATAGGGTGATTAATTTGGGCATTAAACAACCCGTAGAAAATATCATCGAAGCCTACAAAGAACATAAGGCCGATTGTATCGCCATGAGCGGTTTATTGGTGAAATCGACGGCTTTTATGAAGGAAAATCTAGAGGTTTTTAATGAAAAAGGAATCACCGTTCCTGTTATCCTTGGCGGGGCGGCTTTAACTCCCAAATTTGTCCATGATGACTGCCAAAAAACCTACAAGGGACAGGTTATCTATGGTAAAGATGCCTTCTCTGACCTGCATTTTATGGATAAATTAATGCCCGCTAAAGCTGGGGGTCAATGGGATGATAGTAAAGGCTTTTTAGGTAAGTTTGCCGAGGCAGAAAAAACCCCGGTTGTTGCCGAAGAATTAAAGGTTAATCCCGATACTATTTTTACCGATGGCAGCGTCAACCAAGAATTAGTTATTGATACCCGTCGTTCCGAAGCGGTGGCAGTTGATATTCCCCGACCAACACCGCCCTTCTGGGGTACTAAAATATTAACAGCAGCAGAAATTCCCATCGAGGAGGTTTTCTGGTATTTGGACCTACAAGCTTTATTTGTCGGTCAATGGCAATTCCGCAAACCCAAAAGCCAATCAAAGCCAGAATACGACCAGTTTTTACAGGAAAAAGTTCATCCAATTCTGACAGCATGGAAAGAGAAAATTGTCAAGGAAAATTTACTAAACCCCACATTAATTTATGGTTATTTTCCCTGTCAATCCTCTGGTAATTCCCTGTTAATTTACGATCCCGAATCGATACAAGCAGGCGAAAAACCCGAAAATCTGCAACCGATCGCCATTTTTGAGTTTCCTCGCCAGAAATCCGGTCGTCGTCTCTGTATTGCTGACTTTTTCGCCCCGCAGGAATCCGGTATTATCGATGTTTTCCCGATGCAAGCGGTGACGGTGGGGGAAATCGCCACGGAATACGCTAAATCTCTCTTTGATGCCAACGAATATACGGAATACCTCTATTATCACGGCATGGCTGTCCAAACCGCCGAAGCCATGGCCGAATGGACCCACACCCGCATCCGTCGCGAGTTAGGTTTCGCAGAGTTCGATCCCGATAATATCCGCGATATACTACAACAGCGTTACCAGGGTTCTCGCTATAGTTTCGGCTATCCCGCTTGTCCCAATATTCAGGACCAATACAAGCAACTAGATCTGTTAGGATGCGATCGCATTGGGATGTATATGGACGAAAGCGAACAATTGTACCCAGAACAATCCACCACCGCCATTATTACCTATCACCCCACCGCTAAATACTTTAGTACCTAATCAGTGATCAGTTAAGTAGCTGGTTATAATTAAATTTAAAATGGATTTTAGGTTCGATCCCCCCTGCCCCCCTTGATAAGGGGGGTTTTGATCCCCCCTGCCCCCCTTGATAAGGGGGGTTTTGATCCCCCCTGCCCCCCTTGATAAGGGGGGTGTCGATCCCCCCTGCCCCCCTTGATAAGGGGGGTTTTGATCCCCCCTGCCCCCCTTGATAAGGGGGGTGCCGATCCCCCCTGCCCCCCTTGATAAGGGGGGTGTCTGACAACTTTTAACGCCTACCTACTTATCAGTAATCAGATTTGAGTTTTCATTGCAATTATCGACTTAGATCTATAATATGCCAGCAATTTTTTTGATTATTAACCACATGACAAAGTGGCCACTGCTGTGGTATTAATTTAGGATAGGAAGTTTTCGGGAGTCAGTCGTCGGTCGTTCATACCAAATTAGCCTACACTTCATCTTGATAAGAAAGGCTAGATTTTTTGCAGCTTCTTAGGGAAATTATGACCACTAATCCTCTTAACTCGCTCATTTTAGAGCAGATTAGTCATATCTGTGAGCAATACTCGATCGAAAGTCGTATTCTCGAAGATTTTGCCGATTTTGTCATCAAAAACCACCGTAAAAAGTCTCCTAAACCATCGTTAACTAAATCAAAAACTACAGCCACCACCACCACAAGCTCAAAAGTTAAACCTTTAACTCTAACGCAACTTAAACAGGCAGTTTATGCCTATTTTGAGGTTAGCAATACCACAGAATTAAAAAAATCGAGTATGTTTCAAATGGCTACTAGAGCCTTTGATAACATCAATTTATCTCAGCGAGAAAGTTGGGAGGTTATCTACAGGAAATATATCGGTATTCTTCCTGAAGAAGATTACGAACAGGGGAAAGATTGTATCAACGGTATCAATATTTTTAAATATTTTCGTCCCTATCGTGTTTTCGATCTTGATCCAAATACTGCCAGCAAGGAAGACATTAAAAATGCCTATTATCGTCTTTCTAAGATCTATCATCCCGATAACCAAGAAACAGGAAACTCTCACATCTTTGATCGTTTGACTGTGATGTATAAATCTATCACCACGGAGATAAAATAATCATGCCTCAGAAAGCAAATACCTTCCTGATCCGGGATACCGAATTAGCTCAATGGTTTTCTATTACTCTTGAAAAACTAGAAAAAATTGTTGATATTTTTGATGCTGATCCTAATGATGATTGGGATTTAGTTGAAGGTGTTGATTATCAATTTGTCAACAAAAAAGATAAAGTTAGAGTGTTTTCTTTTGAAGGTGCTTTAAAAATTGCTTCCTATATCGAGAAGAATGAAAAGCGAGGAATTATATACAGATTTAGAGAATTTTTTACTAAGCACGATCAAAAAATTCGTCGCTCCTTAGCACGAAAATTAATTTTTGCTGAACTCACTGACTCCGGCGAAATTCAAGTTTATAAAGGACGGCCTATGATTCATAAACAGAGTTTGCGGCGAATTTTAAAAACTAATGGAACCAAGCTAAATAAAACCGTGAATCATCTTCAGCAAAGAACTGATAAACCTCTAGAATTAGGAGTAGATTTTTACGAAGATGAAAAAAGAGAGTTTTGGTTCTCTGAAAGTGGAATAGTGATGATTTCTAAATCCATGAGTGAAACTTTGACGAATAAATCGCGCCAAGAAATGTGTAAAATGATTGCAATGGAGTTTCCTCTTGCCTTTAAAGAAATTCAGGAACATCTAGATGACGATACCAAACAAAAAATCGAGATTGAAAAGGCTAAAAAACGAGCTAAAACTAGAGATAAAAACACTTGTCAGGTGACAGGACAAAAACCGGATAGAAATAATAAATTTAATCTCGCTGTCCATCATCTTTACTCTGCCCAGAAATATCCCCATCTAGCGACATTAGATCTGAATTTGGTGACTATTAAAGAAGAAATTCACCAAGAATTCCACGGTAACTTAGGGGGATTTCATCAACCTTGTACCATCGAGGATTTTATCGAATTCTTGCACGTTTACTATCCCGAACATCATGGTAATTTAGCCTTAAAACTTCAGAAAAATAAGAAAAAACTGGAAAAATTAGCTAAATAATCACTCAATTTCGGGGGGTGAATAGCTCCAAAGTGATTATCCATTTTTTTAGGGAAAGAACGACCAAATTTCATCATGAGCGATAATTAATTTATCTTGAGGTTTTGCCAAAACTCCTATCTCACGAGGAACAGCCGCATCTAAATCATTGGCAACTATTGTCAACTCCGCCCATAGTATATATGATAGTTGAACTCTAATTTAGGATCTAGCTGGGTCTAGAGAGGATAATATGGATAAGATCAAGGTAGGATTGTTGTTTGGTGGTCGATCGGGAGAACACGAGGTATCTATCAATTCGGCTCGATCGATCCTGCAAGCTTTTAATTACCCCGAAAATCTTGACAAATACGCCGTTATCCCCTTCTATATCGATAAAAATGGCTGTTGGCATTCGGCAGCAACTGCTAGACAAATTTTAACCTCTGGGCAACCCCTAGCTATTGAGAGTGATATAAAAGTCAATATCTGGCAATTTCCTCCAGAAGTGAGCGAAATTGAGGTCTGGTTTCCAATTCTCCACGGACCGAATGGAGAAGACGGCACTTTACAAGGATTACTCACTCTCATGCGGGTTGCTTTTGTGGGTAGTGGGGTACTGGGTTCATGCCTAGGAATGGATAAAATTGCCATGAAAACTGCTTTTGCAGCCGCTGGATTACCCCAAGTTAAGTATAAGGCCATAACCCGCTCGCAAGTGTGGTCAAATGCCTGTGTTTTTCCGCAATTGTGCGATCAAATCGCCGAGGAAATAGGTTATCCTTGTTTTATTAAACCGGCTAATTTAGGTTCTTCGGTGGGTATTAGTAAAGCACGCAACCGGCAAGAATTAGAGGCTGCTTTAGATAGTGCTGCTAGTTATGATCGACGGATTATTGTTGAAGCAGGAGTAACCGCAAGGGAGATCGAATGTGCGGTTTTAGGTAATGATAATCCCCAAGCTTCTTTGGTGGGAGAAATTACTTTTGATAGTGATTTTTATGACTATGAAACTAAATATACTGATGGGCGATCGAGTATGGTGATTCCCGCTAATATTCCTGATAAAATTGCTAATCAAGTGCGAGAAATGGCTGTAGAAGCATTTAAAGCTGTGGATGCTGCGGGATTGTCGCGGGTGGATTTTTTCTATGTGGAAAAGACTGGGGAAGTGTTTCTCAATGAAATTAATACTCTGCCAGGGTTTACTAATTTTAGTATGTATCCCCAACTCTGGAAAGCCACCGGTTTAGAGTTTGATAAATTGGTCGATAAGTTAGTAAAATTAGCCTTAGAAAGACAGGAAAAATAAGGTTAAATCACCAACATTTCTAGGATAGGAATTACCTATTAAATAGAAGATAAATTTTGTCTTTGATCCCCCCTTGATCCCCCCTTAATAAGGGGGGAAACTGACAATTTTTAACACCTAACTACTTAGAGATATTGATCAATCAGATAGTTTCGGGATCAATGCCCAATTCTCGTAATTTTTGGGCTAATCTTTCCCTTTCCAAGATAGCTTGTTCTTTTTCTAAAATAGCCTGTTCTTTTGCCTTTCGTTCCTGTTCCTTTTCTAAAAAAATCTGTTCCTTTGCTTGTCTTTGCTCTAATTCAGCTTCTTGGGGAGTGGGAACCAATTGACCATCGACGGTAAAATAACGCAGTTTACGGTCAAATATGCCTAAATATAGTTCTAATTGTTCACTCCATAAATAGCCGTTTTCATTAGCAGCAATAGCCTGATATTGTCCCGCAATTAATCTAAATCCTTGCAGTTCTAAACTTTCAGGATCAAACCAGAAATAGTTAGGAGTCCGAAAGGTATTTTGATAGAGATTTTTCTTTTTATTGCGATCAATATTAGCAGTGGATGGGGAGAGAATTTCCACGATCACATTGGGATATTTACCCCCTTCTCCCCAAACCACCCAACTTTTGCGGGGACGTTTTTCTGTATCTAAAACCACAAAAAAATCAGGCCCACAAAAATCACGTTTTTTTAGTTGTTCTTCGTTATAGTAGATGGTAAGATTACCCGAAGCGTAGTAATTAGTTCTTTGTTGCCATAACCTTTCTAAACAACCGATCAGAATTGTAATTTGTTGTAGATGTAGATCACTTTCCAAGGGTGGTTCATCACTCCATAAATCGGTGGGGGGACAGGTAACTTCCGGTAAAATGTCGAGAGTTGTCATAGGTTTTCCCCGTTACACTAGCTTTGTTTAATTATAACTGTTACGCTCTTTTCTGCTCATAGAAAACTAATTTTTTGCTGACTCACGAGTAAAACTGTAGATAATTTGGGTAGCTAATTGTGGTAATTGTGAGAAATCTTCATCGGACATTTTTTGACGATCGAGTTTCATTTGTAATCCCGTCATCGAATCGTCTCCGTCGGAAATTAAAAATTCTAAGCGTTCAATTTCCGACCAATCTTTAATGTCATTTAATATCTTGTCAATAACCAGAAGATAAGGATGGGAAGGATTTTTATACCAATTACTGCTAACACCCTGACGAATATCTAAACCTAAATGTACGATCAAAGGGGCGCGATCAAAAAGGGCATTGGCTACCGGTCGGGTTTCTTCTTGGAGAGATAATTGATTAGCGCGACTTAACTGCCGTAATTTCTCCAATTGATGATATCTTTGCGAAATTGACGGCGGATTTTCCCCCCAACTGAGAGCGATGGTGACTAGATAGGTTTGTAGGAATAGATGCCCTAACTTTTCCGCTTTTGTGGCCAAATAATTGGAATTATAATCATTAGCCTCGATCAGCAAAGGTACTCGCTCGACTATTTCCAAACCATAGCCTTTTAATCCGGCAATTTTACGCGGATTATTGGTAATTAAACGAATATTTCTCACCCCCAAATCGTTAAGCATTTGCGCTCCCATGCCGTAATCGCGCAAATCGGCGGGAAATCCTAACCTTTCGTTGGCTTCCACCGTATCTAATCCTATATCCTGTAAAGAATAGGCTTTTAGCTTATTAATTAAACCAATTCCCCGGCCTTCCTGTCGCAGGTAAACCACCACCCCTAAACCGTTGTTTTCAATCATTTTTAAGGCACTTTGTAACTGTTGCCGACAATCGCAACGCAAGGATCCCAAAGCATCCCCAGTCAGGCATTCTGAGTGCATTCGTACCATTACAGGTTGATCATCAAAGAGAGCGGGATCGCCTTTCACAATAGCGATATGTTCGGTTTGATCTAATAAATTTCGGTAGGCATAAAGCTGAAAAGTGCCGAATTGACTGGGAAAATCACAGACTGTTTCCCGATGGACAAAGCGATCGTGTTTTAAGCGATAACTGATCAGATCGGCAATGCTGATTAACTTTAAATTATGTTGACGAGCGTATTCAAATAGTTGCGGTAAACGGGCCATGGAACCGTCGGGATTTTGGATCTCACAGATAACTCCCGCCGGATACAACCCGGCTAATCGAGCTAGATCCACGGCTGCCTCCGTATGACCGGCGCGTTTTAAGACTCCACCGGCTTTAGCACGAATCGGGAAGACATGACCGGGACGGGTGAGATCGTCGGGACGAGTGACTGGATTAATGGCAACTTGTACGGTTTTCGCCCGATCTTCCGCCGAAATGCCAGTTTTAACCCCTAAGTGGGGAGCAGCATCGATGCTAACAGTAAAAGCGGTTTGATTGCTATCGGTGTTTTTTGTCACCATCAAGGGTAATTCGAGAGCATCAAGACGCTCTCCCGTCATTGCCAGACAGATTAAACCGCGAGCTTGCACTGCCATGAAGTTAATCAGATCGGGGGTGGCAAATTGGGCCGCACAGATTAGATCTCCTTCATTTTCGCGATTCTCATCATCAACTACTACAATAGCCCGTCCGGCTTTGATTTCCGCTAAGGCAGTATCGATAGAGTCAAAAGCGATCGAAGTGACAGTCACAGGCATTAAAACGATAGAACTATTTTCATTCTACAGGTTTGCTCGATCTGCTGAGGTTCAATTTCTGTCAGTTCCCTAGAAAGAAGTCTCCCGGTGAACCTGACGGCTGCCCGGGAGACTTTTAGTTATCTTAAGCTAGAAAATTAGTTCAAACTAGCGGGGGTGATGCTGGCAACTTTGCCACCGAGACGGTTGATCTGTTGCAGGGTGTTATTTAACTGTTCAAAGGGGACGATAATCGCTTTGCTACTGCGACGGACACGGGGATAACCCGGTTTGCTAATAGCGGCAATTTCCACGCGATAGAGCTTACCCACATCACCATAGGCCACACTACCACCCAGAGCTTTACTGGGGGTGTTGCGTTGAGCAGAGGGACGATAGGCCCAACCATCGCTGCCACCGGAGGGACCGACTACTGCCGAAGCACCGTTTTGAGCTAATTCCACCGCTAAACGGGAGGTTTTGCCGGCAATCTGAGAGCGATCGCTGTTGGCATAACCGCGATAGAGTTGGAACATCCGGGTAAATCCCACGGTTTTTTGACCGGGTTGGCTGGCAAAACCACGATAGTAGGGAACAATACTATCGCCGAAGTTTTCGGTATATTCGGCGGAATCGATGTAGGAGTCGATATCGGCCTCGAATCCTTTGTTTTCGTAGAGATCGAGGTGATAGACCACTTCCGACTCATCGTAGGGAGCGCGACCTAAAAGATGTTTGATATTAAGTTCGATGACGCGGGTTTGGAAGTTACCGTAGAAGAATTTGTTCTTATACAGTTCCGATTTGGCCACGGCGCGGACGAATTCCCGCACGGTGATCGAACCGTTGCAGAGTAAGGATTCGGCACTGGTAAGGCGCTCGGAACGCATGATATAGTCATTGCCTAGCACCTGACGATAGACGGCGCGAATAACCGCCTGTGCGTCGTCACGGGACCAATCGGGACGTAATTCCACGGGAGCAACCTCGCTAAAAGCGGTTGTCCCTAAACGGGAAGCTGAGGTAGTAATTGCCACTAAAGTTCTCCTACAAAAAAATGATCATTTTCTGACCCCTCAAAACTAGGGGAGGATCAGTTCGATTACCTGGCCGCCTTGACGATGGATATAACAAGGTCTGGAAGAACAGGTGATTGCTAACCCTTTTGCTAACAACCTCCTGTCTTTCCAGACCAGCAGTTTTTTCGATTGGACTAGCTGAGAGCGTTGATAGCGTAGTCGATATAGGAGTTGGCTTCTACCGCAGGGTCGCCACTTAAACCATGGTTGGCTTTGATGTATTTGAGAGCTTCGATGTACCAGCTAGGAGACAGGTCGAAGGTGCGGTTGATTTCGTCGATACCAGCGATGAGGTACTCGTCCATCGGACCGGTTCCACCAGCAACTAAGCAGTAGGTCACCATGCGGAGGTAGTAACCGATGTCACGAGCGCATTTTTCTTTACCGCGTTGGTCCGCCGCAAAGTTAGCCCCTTGCATTTGGGTGGTGTAGGGGTACTTGTTGTACACAGCTTGAGCAGCGCCAGAGATCAAAGAATTGGCTTTTTCGGTCAACACTTTAGCGGCGCTGAGGCCAGCAGAAGCTTGACGAAAACGACCGAAAGCAGTTTGGATTTCGGTGCTGCTTAAGAAACGACCTTGAGAATCAGCGGCTGCTACGGCTTCGGTAAGGGGGGTTTTCATTTTTTGGTATCTCCCAATAATCTTGCAATAAGTTTCCTACGGTTTAATTGAGACTAGCCCCAGGGACTAGGCGACAGCAGCGGCGGCGCGGTCGAAGTAGCTGGCAATTTCAGACATTAAAGCACTGCAATCGCCGGGGGTGATACCGTTGCGATCGTTAGCAATGGATAAAGCAGCTTCTTTCATTTTGCTTACGCCAGCAGCTACGGAAGCTCCTGGTACTCCCAAAGCTACATAGGTTTCGCGCAGACCATTTAAGCAACGATCATCGAGAACACTGCCGTCGCCAGAGAAGGTAGCGTAGGTAACATAGCGCAAGATGATTTCCATGTCGCGTAAGCAAGCGGCCATACGACGGCTGGTGTAGGCATTACCACCGGGGGTGATCAGTTGGGGCTGTTCAGCGAACAGGCTACGAGCGGCGTTGGCAACGATGGTGGAAGCGTTACTGGTGATCCGGTTAACAGAGTCCATCCGTTTGTTGCTGTCGGCAACCATGGCGCTGAGAGCGTCTAGTTGCGAAGAGCTTAAATATTCGCCACGAGCATCAGCTTGGGATACTACCCGGGTGAATGCGTCAAACATTGTGACAATCTCCTAAATTTAAATGGGATTTGCTTGCAATTAAAATTTTCCCTCTTAAGGGATTTCACGGTGAGTCTGGACGAGCCTTGACCGTGATTGTTGCGATTTACTTTAAGAAACCTGAAAAAACTTCACTGCTCTCTCATAAATCACCTAAGGAGGTTAAACAAGTATCCAGCTTAACTTTTGTCTGTTATCTTGGCCCCTCAAGTTAAATTTATACACTGCTGTCGAAACTTTGTTTGTTACATATTATTAAGTTTTTTGCTGTCTTTTTGTAACGGTCACTTAACAATGACTCGATCGAGTTGGTCATCAATTCCTGACATGGCTCAAAGCCTCTCACCGTCAGGAAATCAGAGACAGCAAGGCTTTAAGGGTATAAAGGGCAGCAAGATAAAAATTTTAAGTTTTTTTTAATATTTCCCCGCTTTCCCTTCCCCTATTGCCCAAGGATTGCCCTTTCCGGCGCTCAAATTACGATGAAGTTTTGTAAAGAAGGGTGTGGGGAGTGGGGTGTGGGGTGTGGGGAGAACAAAGCTGTCTCCTGTCTCCTGTCTCCTGCCTCCTGCCTCCTGTGGCTCCTGAAGTTAAACTAGAAACCAGTGATCAAAAAAACTAGCCGTCCGAACCCGATGATTTCCTCCTTTCCTGTCCCCAATAGCTTAAATTGCCCTCAAATTCGCCTTGCTATTCGTTCTCTACAGCCGCAATTAGTCCACTGGCGCCGACAAATACACCAAAAACCAGAACTAGGCTTTCAAGAACATCTCACCGCCTCCTTAATCAGTCAAACCCTGACTAAATACGGAATTGACCATCAAACTGGTATCGCCGGCACCGGAATTGTCGCCACCATCGCAGGCAGTCAACCGGGGCCAGTTTTAGCCCTGCGGGCTGATATGGATGCACTACCGATCGCCGAAGAAAACCAAGTCCCCTATCGTTCCCAACATCCGGGCCAAATGCACGCCTGTGGTCACGATGGTCACACAGCGATCGCCCTCGGTACAGCAGTTTACCTAGCACAAAACCGTCACGATGTCAAGGGGATAGTAAAAATTATTTTCCAACCCGCCGAAGAGGGGCCGGGGGGGGCGAAACCGATGATCGAAGCGGGAGTGCTGAAAAATCCCGACGTGGAGGGAATTATCGGGCTGCATCTCTGGAATAATCTGCCTTTAGGGAGAGTGGGCGTAAAAAATGGGGCCTTAATGGCGGCGGTGGAATGTTTCGATCTCCAGATTCAAGGCCGGGGAGGCCACGGAGCAATTCCCCATCAAACCGTCGATTCACTACTGGTGGCGGCCCAAATCGTCAACGCCTTGCAAACCATCGTCGCCCGCAACCTTAACCCCCTCGATGCCGCCGTGGTGACTGTGGGTCAATTAGCGGCGGGAAGCGCTAGAAACGTGATCGCCGATAGTGCTAATCTCAGTGGGACGGTGCGCTATTTCAATCCCCAGTTAGGGGGCTATTTCCGACAACGGATGGAAGAAATTATCGCGGGCATCTGTCAAAGTCACGGGGCCAGTTATCAATTCGATTACTGGCAATTGTATCCCCCGGTAATCAATCATGATCGGATGGCGGAATTAGTGCGCTCCATCGCCGCACAAGTGGTGGAAACCCCAGCCGGAATCGTTCCCGAATGTCAAACCATGGGAGGGGAAGATATGTCCTTCTTTTTACAGGAAGTACCGGGCTGTTATTTCTTCTTGGGATCCGCCAATCCCGAATTAGGATTAGCCTATCCCCACCATCATCCCCGTTTTGATTTTGATGAATCGGTGTTAGCGATGGGAGTCGAGATTTTTGTCCGTTGTGTCGAAAAATTCTGTAGTTCTAAGACTTTCTAGCAATCCGTTCAAGGTGAACAGTTTTTGTCAAACCCGAAACCGCTAAACTGGTCACTGAATCAGACAGGTAAAAAAACGCATGAATAATAATATCCAGGAAAACGATGCCCAACGGGTGAAAATCCTCAGCGAAGCCCTACCCTATATACAAGAATTTCGCGGTCGTACTGTAGTGGTTAAATACGGTGGTGCGGCCATGAATAACAGCGATATCAAAGACACGGTCATGCGAGATATCGTTTTTCTCTCCTGTGTAGGGGTTCGTCCCGTGATTGTCCACGGTGGCGGTCCTGAAATCAATAGTTGGCTGGATAGATTAGGCATTGAACCCCAATTTAAAGACGGTTTACGCGTCACCGATGCCGCCACCATGGATGTGGTAGAAATGGTGCTGGTGGGGCGCGTCAATAAAGAAATTGTGGCCCTGATCAATCAAGCCGGCGGTAAAGCGGTAGGATTATGCGGTAAGGATGGTAATCTGATCACTGCTCGTCCCGTGGGTAAAGAGGGCATTGGTTTTGTGGGAGAAGTGAGCAGTGTCGATACTAGCGTCGTCGAATCCTTGGTCAATAGTGGCTATATTCCCGTGATTTCTAGTGTGGCCGCCGATGAAACCGGCCAAGCTCATAATATCAATGCCGATACGGTAGCCGGAGAAATAGCGGCGGCTTTAGGGGCGGCTAAACTGATTTTGATGACCGATACAGCCGGAATTTTAGAGAATTACAAGGATCCTTCCACTTTATTGGCTAAATTAGATATCCAACAAGCCCGGGAGTTGATTCAAAAAGGTATCGTTGCCGGCGGGATGATTCCCAAAGTTGGCTGCTGTGTGCGATCGCTGGCTCAGGGAGTTCAGGCCGCTCATATTATCGATGGTCGTCTTCCCCACGCCCTTTTACTGGAAATTTTCACCGATCGAGGCATCGGTTCCATGATTGTGGCCTCCGGTTATACTAATCTATAGTAGTAATTACCGTACTTTTGGTTAAAAAGACTTGCCTAAAACCACAGATATGGTGTAAAAGTAAGTTAATAAACGCGCTTCTCGCTCCTTTGTAATGGCAAAAGTCTTAGTCTTGAGTTAGTTTAGTCGGGAAGCGCAAAATCCGAAGTATTCATAGCAATTGAATTTATGACCAAACAAGCTGTAGCTCACCCGATGGTGAAGTTTCAACGCAAGGCTAGCAAGTGGATAGATGCAAAAGTAGTCAAACCTAGCGATAGTATCTGGAAACTGGCTCTTTTATACGGAGATGAGTGGGGATACTGGAAGCAAGAGCTGCTCGATTTCGGTTTCTCCATGCAAGACCCTCTCAGCGAAGTGGTAGCGGTAGAAGCTTGGGACGAGGAATAAGCGACCATCGACTCAAAAGCAGCTTTCTAGCAAGATTATCGCCATGGGATCGACTCCGATTATCCTTTCCGCTCTGGTTATCTTATCCTTAAGCGCGAGTTGTTCTCCCAGGACCGAAACCCAACCACCGCCACCAGCGGCCCGTACTACTACCGTCAACGTCACCACCGCTAAACCAGCAACCATCGGACGCAATCTCGATTACACGGGAACTACCCGACCTTTAAAAGTAGTTTCTCTGCGATCGCAAGCCACCGGTCAGTTACTTAATCTCGTCGTCGATGTGGGAGATGAGGTGCAATTAGGACAAATCCTCGCTCATGTTGATGATCGTCTCCTTGCCACCGTTGTCCGGCAAGAAAAATCCGCCCTGTCGGCCCTAGAAGCGGAATTAGCCCGGGCGAGAATTGAAGTCAGTAACGCTGAAATTGAAGTGGAGCGCCTACAACTACAATACCAACAGGCCAAAAATGATGGCGAGCGCCTGCAAAAATTAGCCCTAGAAGGGGCGATTCCCCTACAACAGGGTGAAACAGCCCAAACTACAGCTGCAGTAGCTTTAAAAGCCGTTAATAGCGCGAGATCGAGAATTAAAGTCGAGGAACAGGTAGTGGCGGCAATTATCGGCAGAATTGCCGCCCAAAAATCGGTCATCGCTCAGGAACAACAACGTCAGGCCTACGCTATTCTTAAATCACCGGCGACGGGGATAGTTATAGAAAAACTAAAAGAGCCGGGGGATTTAGTCAGTATCGGCGATGAAGTCCTCAAAATTGGTGATTTTCAACAGGTCAAGGTAGTAGTATTATTATCAGAATTGGATTTAAAAACAATTAATTTAGGACAAACGGTTAATGTCAGCCTTGATGCTTTCGGTGAGAGAAATTTTTCCGGTCGCATCAACAGGATTTTTCCCCTCAGCCAAGGCACGGCCCGGCGGATTCCCGTGGAGATTACTCTACCCAATGGGGATGGTTTAATTAAAGGGGGATTATTGGCCCGGGTGCGGTTTAATAATAATTCTGCCGCGCAGGTGATTGTCCCCGAAACAGCAATTGTCAGTCAGGGGGAATCCCCAGCCATTTTTGTCCTTTCCGAGTCTAACTCACAAGTGCAAAAACGTCCCGTTCGTCTCGGTCAAGCGCTCGACGGTCAAGTAGAAATTATCACCGGACTTGAACCGGGGGAGCGTTTCGTCGTTAATAGTAGTAAACCTTTGCAAAATGGCGAAAAAGTCCGGGTCAGTATCCTGAGTAATCCTTGATTAGTTGGGGATTGCTAAGTAGTTAGGTATTAAAAACTGTCAGATTACCCCCCTTATCAAGGGGGGACTAAGGGGGGATCAAACCCCTCTTATCAAGGGGGGACTAAGGGGGGATCAAACCCCCCTTATCAAGGGGGGACTAAGGGGGGATCAAACCCCCCTTATCAAGGGGGGACTAATGGGGGATCAAACCCCTCTTATCAAGGGGGGACTAAGGGGGGATCAAACCTAAAATCCATTTTTAATTTAATTATAACCAGCTACTTAATTCCTCTTGACAAAATCCCAGCACTTGACATATACTTATTTATATAATGGGAATCCGTGCCTGCCTGCGACCCCCTCATTTTCAGGCAAGATGGACTTAAGAAAATTAAATTTTGAGCGCACACAGTTCGATCAACTCACTGACCACGATGCGCCCCCACAATAATATTATTGTCGGGAGCGATTGCATTCGTCCTCTTTAAGGGGGAATAATAATACAATTGAGAATGCAGTCAATCCCCTTAATCTCTATGGTCAATAAATTATACTACGGTGATAACCTAGAAGTGCTGCGGAAATATATCAAAGATGAATCGATCGATCTTTGTTATATCGATCCACCCTTTAATTCTAAACGCAATTACAACCAAATTTATAACAACTTAGGCAAGGAAGATCAAGCACAAGCACAAGCGTTTGTAGATACCTGGACATGGGATAATCACGCTAACGAAGCTTTAGAAGAAATTCAAAGCAACTATCAAGGTAAATTTACCAGTCAGACTATTGATTTAATTGACGGTTTAACCAAAGTTTTAGGTAAAGGTAGTCTTCTCGCTTATCTGGTGAGTATGACTCTGAGGATCGTGGAAATCCATCGAGTTTTAAAATCTACCGGTAGCTTTTATCTCCACTGCGATCCTACTGCTAGTCATTATTTAAAAATAGTTTTAGATACTATTTTTTGCTCTCAGGGGGGTGATTATATTGCTGAAATTACTTGGGAAAGAACATCTGCTCATTCAGATTCCAAGACTTTTGCTAATACCACTGATGTTATTTTTTTATATTCCAAGCGAATTTTGATGTTTAATCAACAATTTAAGCCATATTCAGAAGAATATCTGAAAAAATATTATAAGCATCAAGATGGCAAAGGAAGATTTTTAGATAGAGATTTGACTGCTGGTGGACTGTCAGGTGGTGGTTATAACTATGATTGGAAAGGAATTAAAAAGCTGTGGAGATGCCCTATAGAAACAATGCAGAAATACGAAGAACAAAATAAATTATATTACACAAGAAATGGTACTCCTAGATTAAAGCAGTATTTAGAAGAAATGCCTGGAGTACCACTGACAAATTTATGGAATGATATTCCTCCAATTAACTCACAAGCATCTGAAAGATTAGGATATCCCACACAAAAACCGGAGGCATTGTTAGAAAGAATAATCAAAGCAAGTAGTAATAAAGGAGACATAATTTTAGATGCCTATTGTGGGTGTGGAACGACTATCGCTGTAGCGGAGAGATTAGAGAGAAACTGGATTGGAATTGATATAACCTATCAGAGTATTAGCTTAATGTTAAAGCGATTAGAGGACTCCTTTGGTAAAAATGTTTTAGATAAAATTGAACTGAATGGTATTCCCAAAGATATAGAATCAGCCAAAGCATTAGCCACTAAACCGGATGATCGTACCCGCAAAGAATTTGAGAAATGGGCGGTTTTAACCTATAGTAATAACCGGGCCGTGATTAATGACAAAAAAGGGGCAGATAAAGGAATCGATGCTATTGCCTATTTTCAGGGAGATAAAGACAACCGGGAGAAAATTATTTTTCAAGTAAAATCCGGTAATGTCAAATCGGGAGACATCAGAGATCTACAGGGAACTATGACACTACAAGGGGCAGCCCTGGGTATATTTATCACCTTGAAACCCCCCAGCAAAGATATGGTTCAAACAGCCAAATCTGCGGGAATTTATCGCAGTCCCTATAGGAGTCAAAGTGTCGATAAAATTGAGATTGTGACAGTACAAGAAATCCTTGAACAGAAAAAACGTCTCGATGTTATCCTCACCTTTGAAGTCCTGAAAACTGCCGAAAAACAAAGGGAAACCCAAGGACAACAAATGAGTTTAGATATACCCTTTGAGGTTAATGATTTTTGGTCAACCTTGCAAGATTTTAGGCAAAGAGTAGATTTGGTAAGTCTTGATGATGATACTTTTGATAATTTGCGCGACAATTCAACGGGGAGAGATGTTCGTTTATGACTCTCAAATATTTGCTAGATACTAATATTTTGTCAGAGGCTAAACGACCTCACCCGAATCAGAAGGTTATGACGAAGCTAAGATTATCTAAACGGGAAATAGCCACAGCTACTCTGGTTATCTATGAGCTATTATTTGGTTGTTTTCGACTTCCTCTGTCTAAAAAACGCCAAGACTTAGAGGATTATGTAAATAACGTTATTTTAGCCAATCTACCTTTATTCGATTATGACTTAAAATCAGCCCAATATCACGCACGGGAAAGGTCAAGGCTGTCTAAAGTCGGTAAAAGTCCTGCTTTTGTTGATGGTCAAATAGCGTCTATTGCTTTTACAAACAATTTGAGTTTAGTTACCAATAATGTTGATGATTTTAAAGATTTTAAGGGTTTAATGATTGAAAATTGGTTTATCTAATCTGTAATTGTTCTGTGCAAATACTCGATAAATCATTTCAGCTAAAAAGGTCTAGGGTGAATAATCTTAGCCGTCACCTTTCCCACCCCATAATGCTCCCCCAGAAAGGTAATCACCGCATGAAAGAGATTTTTTGTTGTGGGCGGAAAATAGTTGAAAGGCCATAAAAAAACGTTGAAAGGCCGCGATCCCAGTTGCTCTCTATATCTAAAAGTATCTCGCTCCGACAAACTCACCACCGCACCGAGTCTTTGGGCCAGGGCGATACAGTTCTGAAAATTTTGGGTGGCATAACATTGAACGTCAAGCTGATTGCACCGACCGCGCTTGACTAAATCCGCCTGAAATGGCTGAATGCTGCAAAAAATCGGTTTCTGGTACTGAAAATCTAGAGACTGGAACTCCTCCTCCGAATAATGGGCAAAAAAATGGTCATCGACCTGAATCCCATCGCCATGGCGAGCCTCGTGGATCAGTCCGGCGACGGTCAGGGAACGATACTGGGGCGACTGAACCCAGACCACCGGCATTAACTTGTACTCTCGCGCCTCCCAAGTCACCCGCCTCTGTACCTCATCGGACACCCCCCGAAAATCCAGGAAGACCACCTTATAGTTTTGGCTTTGGATGTCTTTCATGACCTGGCCGAGGGTATTAGTGGAGGAATAAAACCGAATTTGAGGTTGAGAAAGCCAAGTTCCATTGGGAACTCCGGCGATCGCTAATCCTGGACAGAGGCATCCCCACAAAGTTGCCACCCAAATTGCCGTTTTCTGAGATAGTCGTCGGTACTCCCCGGTCATTAACCTATCCATTGTTCGCATCTTCCCTCCGATTTTTCCACTCCGCTCTACATACTGTAATTCTCAATCCGCCCATTTCTCCATTTTCTCTCCCTGTTGATAGAGTTCTTGGCAGTAAGCTAAGGTATTGTAAAGTTTCAATACAAATATAGTCAGATATAGTCAGGCGTGGTAATATATAGACATGAAACTATCAGACTATGCAAAAAAAGCAGGAATAAGTTATCGAACGGCTTGGAGATGGTGGAAACAAGGGAATTTAACAGGTTATCAATTGCCTTCTGGTACAATTATCATAACGGATGACAACCATTCAAAACCCGACTTGATAGCTTGCATTTATGCAAGAGTTTCCAGTGCCGAAAATAAAGACAATCTAGATAGACAAGCTGACCGATTAAAAGATTATGCTGTTGCCAGAGGCTACAAAATCTACAAAGTTGTCAAAGAAGTAGGCAGTGGATTAAACGATAATCGCCAACAATTAGCCAAAATTCTAGTTGACCCCAATTATAATGTTTTAATTGTTGAACACAAAGAGCGTCTAGCCAGATTTGGGACTAATTATCTAGAAATCTTGTTAAAAGAACTAGATAAAAAACTGGAGGTTGTCAATCAAAGTGAGGATAATCAGGATGAGTTGATGTCAGATTTAATAGCCATTATAACCTCTTTTTGTTCTCGAATTTACGGATTAAGAAGGTCGAAAAGAAAGACAGAAAAGATTATAGCTGAGTTAAAAGACAACGGACAATAATGTTAGTAGCGGAAAGACACATTATCAAGAAAGGACATCGATTTTGGGCTGAGATAGATAATTTATCTTGGCAGTCTAAAAATCTCTACAACTCAGCCAATTATTTAATCCGACAAAACTTCATTTATGGTCATGGCTATTTGACCTATAATCAGATGGCCTCTCTCATGAAAAAGACAGAACAGTATCAAGCTTTACCCGCTAAAGTTTCCCAACAAGTTTTAAGAGGATTAGACCGGAACTGGCAATCATTTTTTGCCGCTTCATCGGAGTTTAAAAGTCACCCCGATAAATTTCTAGGAAAACCCAAAATTCCTGGCTATAAGGAGCAAAAAAAAGGAAGAAATCTCTTAGTTTACACGATTCAAGCTATAAGCAAAGTAGGTCTTAGGCAAGGGTTAGTCAAACTATCAGGTACTTCAATTTCGTTGCCGACGAGAGTAGCGGAGCGCATAGCAGAAGTTAGAATAGTCCCTAAATGTGATTGTTATATAATCGAGGTAATTTATGAGAAAACCGAACAGTTCTTAGCTCCTAATGAAAAAATAGCTGCGATAGATTTAGGCATAGATAATTTGATGGCTGTAACTTCAAATCAACCGGACTTTATC